>JADGDK010000003.1:15135-56049 GCA_016744895.1 Campylobacterales bacterium
ATCCGTATGACACTTTATCGCGTTGGAAAAAATTCACCAATTGTTCAAGCACTTATTGATGCTTCCAACAATGGAAAACAAGTCACGGCTATGGTAGAGTTAAAAGCACGATTTGATGAAGAAAACAATCTTATCTGGGCAAAAGCACTTGAAGAGGCTGGAGCACACGTAATTTATGGAATTCCCGGATTTAAAGTACATGCTAAAATTGCACAAGTGATTCGAAAAAGTGATGACAAACTAAAAATTTATCTTCATTTTTCAACAGGAAACTATAATGAAACTACTGCAAAAGTCTATACAGATATAAGTTATTTTACATCCAAAACAGAGTTTCGCGCTGATTCTATAACATTTTTTCATATTCTTACAGGTTTTTCAAAAAATAAGAAGCTAAACAATCTCAAAATGTCTCCACATCAAATGAAAAGTTCACTACTTGATATGATCAAAAAAGAGAGAGAAAAGAAAAGTGATGGACGTATTATTGCTAAGATGAATGCATTAGTTGATACAGATATCATCAAAGCACTCTACAAAGCATCTGCAGATGGTGTCAAAATAGATCTCATTATCAGAGGAATTTGTTGTTTAAGACCAGGGATTAAAGGAATTAGTGAAAACATACAAGTAAAATCTATTATTGGAAAATATTTAGAACACTCTCGTATTTTTTATTTTAAAAATGCAACACCACAAGCATATATCGCTAGTGCTGATTGGATGCCAAGAAACCTTGAAAAAAGGTTTGAGCTCATGGTTCCAATATATGACGAAGTGCTCTCTTCTAAAATCAAAGACCTTTTAAACCTCCAACTTAATGATAATGAACTTTCATGGGAGCTTTTAAATGATGGTACATACAAACAAATTATAAAAAATGAAGATATCCGAGGAATAAACTCACAAGAGTATTTAGAGCATTATGTAAATAAAATTTATAAAGCCAATACAAAACCGACAGCTTCACATACAAAATCTAAAAGAAAGAAGATCTTCAAATGATAATCAACTACAAAGATTTAACCCCTAAAATTGGAAAAAACAGTTGGGTTGCACCAAGTGCTGATGTTATAGGAGATGTGACTATTGGCAAAGATTGTTCTATCTGGTTTAGTACAGTAGTGCGTGGAGATGTTCATAAAATAATTATTGGCAATCGTGTCAGTGTACAAGATTTGAGTATGGTTCATGTTACTCATTATAAATTAGACGATAAGAGTGATGGAAACCCAACTATCATTGGTGATGATGTCACTATTGGACATAGAGTCATGTTGCATGGCTGTACCATTGAAAATGCATGCTTAATTGGTATGAGTGCTACAATACTTGATGGAGCAATTATAGGTGAAGAATCCATCGTTGGAGCAGGAAGCCTAGTAACAAAAAATAAAAAATTTCCTCCAAGAAGTCTTATCATGGGAAGTCCTGCAAAAGTCATTCGTACCTTGAGTGAAAATGAGATAAAAGAGCTCTATGCTTCAGCTTCACGCTATGTCAATTTTAAAGATAACTACCAAGAATAATATTATCTTTAGTAATAATCTAAAATTAAAAAAACTAATAATACTTTAATCATACATGCTCTATAATATAAGCTATATTTATAATTTAAAGGAGCTTATATGGCAAGAGTAGTCATTATGGGTGGTGGTGTATCTGGACACACAGCTGCCTCATTTTTAGGAAAATGGATGCAAGGAGGAGAGCATGAAGTTGTAGTTGTTACCCCAAACAGCCAATGGAATTGGATCCCTTCAAATATCTGGGTAGGTGTTGGTGGAATGACAAAAGAAGATGTTGTATTTGACTTAGCTCCTGTTTATGAAAAAGCTGGTATTGACTATAGACAAGCTAAAGCCGTATCTGTTCATCCAGAAGGTGGAGAAAATGAAGATAAAGCATATATTACTATCGAATATACTGATGCTACAAAAGCTGGAGAGAATGAAGCATTAACTTATGATTATCTTATCAATGCAACTGGACCAAAACTAAACTTTGATGCTACTCCTGGACTTGGTAACGGTAGTGGTCAATTAGGAGATCATACAGTTTCAGTATGTACAGCTGACCATGCAGTCCATGCAAGCCATGAGCTAGATGCGTGTATTGAGCGTATGAAAAAAGGTGAAAAGTTAAAATTCCTTATTGGTACTGGGCATGGTATGTGTACTTGTCAAGGTGCAGCATTTGAATATATTTTCAACATTGAGCATACTTTAAATGAAGCAGGTGTTAGAGACAATGCAGAAATTATCTGGATCTCAAATGAATCATTTTTAGGTGATTTTGGTATGGGTGGTATCCACTTTAGTATGGGTGGTTATGCTACAAGTAGTAAAATTTTCTCAGAATCACTTTATGCAGAGAGAGATTTAGAGTGGATTATCGGCGCACATGTGACTAAAGTTGAAAAAGGCAGAATTGAGTATGAATCACTAGATGGAACAATGGACGAGCAAGATTTTGATTTTGCAATGTTAATTCCTCCATTTGCAGGTGTAGGGCTTAAAGGTTATAATAAAGCTGGTGAAGATATCACAGGTACTATTTTTGCACCAAATGGCTTTATGAAAGTTGATGCAGATTATACACCAAAACCTTATGAAGAGTGGAAAGCATCTGACTGGCCTAGAACACTTCAAAATCCAACTTATAAAAATATGTTTGCTGTAGGTATTGCCTTTGCTCCTCCACATATTATTTCAAAACCAATGAGTTCACCAAATGGAACTCCAATCAATCCTACACCTCCAAGAACTGGTATGCCAAGTGCTATGATGGGTAAAGCAGTTGCTATGAGTGTTAGAGATATGATGGAAGGCACAACAACTGAACCTACACATACTGCTTGTATGGCTGAAATGGGTGCTGCTTGTGTTGCTAGTGCGGGTAAAGGCTTACTAAGCGGTACCGCTGCAGCGATGACTGTATATCCAATTATCCCTGATTTTGAAAAGTATCCAGGTGTTGGTAGAGATATGAATGGTACCACTGGAGAGCTAGGACTTGCGGCGCACTGGGTTAAGCATCTATTGCATCATGCATTCCTATGGAAAGCACAATTAAAACCAGGTTGGACACTCATTCCAGAGTAGAGAGCAAAAAAATAAATATGCTGAAGAGAATTTAGCGTTAGCGTAGCAAAAGAGAAGTAATTCCCTTTTGCATAATAAAAAGTAAAAAAGTAAAAGGACAAAACAAATGGCTGAAAAAACAGGACAAAATAAACACTTACACCACGTAGATCCATACAGCCCACAGTTTGGTACTATGATGCCAATGGGTGCTCAAAAATTCTTTAGAACATGTGTACTTTGGCAGATAGTTAGATTTGTAGCAATCAACATTAGAATGACAATGTTGATCTTAAAATCTCATCACTAAGATATCTATAACACCAAGTTAACTAGTTGGCTTGGTGTTAGGTTTTTTCTTCTTTTTAGGAGTAGAGCCCATCGAAAATTTTATTAATTCTTCTGTACTCTTAACACTTTCTGGTATATTTTTAAAACACTCATCCAAAACTTTTGCAGCACTCAAAGCATCTGAATACGCTCTGTGATGTTCTCCAGTATCAAGCTCTAAATGTTCTCTTAAATACCCCAAACCATGTCGCTCAGCTTGTATCGTCTTTCGAGATAGATCAACAGTGCAAAGTTTTCTATTTAAAAGTTCATCAACGCCAACAGTTTTTAAAGACTTTGAGATAAACCCATAATCAAATTTCACATTATGAGCCACAAAAACACTATTTCCTAAAAATAATTTAAAATCATGAAGCACTTTTTTCAATGACGGTGCATCTTTAAGATCACTTTGTTCAATATTTGTCAATCTTACTATAGATTCAGGAATAAAATCAGCATAGACATAAGATTCAAATTTATCAACAATTTCACCATTTTTATACTTTACTGCACCGATCTCAATAATTTGATTTTTTACAGGAGAGCTTCCATTGGTTTCTATATCTACAATACAGTAGATTTCATCTTTAAAATTATTTTTTTGAGTTTTTAAAAATACTTCACTTTCATCTTCTTCTACAGGTAGACCATAGAAGTTTAATAGATCAAGATCTATATGAAGTTCATAATTTTTTTTCGCTCTTTTGATACATAAACTAAACTCATCTTTGGGTAAAGCACCCTTCTCAAGCTTACTAACCAAACTTTGAAATATTTCCATTAGGAGGAACCTTTGACTTCTTTTATAAAACTAGTAACTTTTATTCTATCTTTTTTTCCTTTGGTCTTCTCTACACCAGAGCTTACATCCATCCCATAAAAGCCATATTCACCCATTTTTGCTACATTTTGTGTGTTTAAACCACCTGCAAGAATAATTTTTGAACAATCAACACCCTCAAACCATGATGGATCAATACGTTTACCCTCTCCACCATAGCTCTCTACAAAAGCATCAACAAGTCGATACCCAGAAGAATGAAGAATATCATTTTTAGATTGAGCCCTAATAACTTTAATATACTTTACTTCAAGTGCCCCATAAAACGCCGCAGATCCTTCAAAATGGATTTGTGCTAAACTAAGGTTACAATCTCTCATAATTTGATTAACTTCATCCGCTTCACAATTTACAAATAATCCTACACGTTCAACAAAAGGAGGCAGTTTATCAATAATCTCTTTGACATCTTTAGGGGTTACAAAACGAGGAGATTTTTCATAAAAAACAAATCCAAGTGCATCTGCTCCTGCCTCAATAGCATCAAGTGCATCTTCTAAATTTGTTATACCACAAATCTTAACTCTCATTAAATTTGTAAACTTTTTATAGCATCGGCGTAAGAATCATTTCCATATACATAACTTCCTGCTACTACAATGTCCACACCTGCATCTTTTAATTCGTGTATATTTTTATCATTTACACCGCCATCTACTTCTATAAGACAAGAACTGTTTCTTTTTGTGATAATCTCTTTTAATCTTTTGGCACGCTCTATAACATTTGGAATAAATTTTTGCCCACCAAATCCAGGATTTACACTCATTAAAAGAACCATATCAAGATCATCTATCAAAAACTCAATTGCTTCTGGTGGAGTATGCGGGTTTAAAGTGATCGCTGGAGAAATTCCAAGATCTCTTATCTTTTGGATTAAACGATGCGGATGTTTCTCCTCTTCGATATGAAAAGAGATATACTTAGGATTTAATGGCGCAAAAAGATCTACAAAAAAACTATTATTTTCAACCATGAGATGAATATCCAATGGCTTTGAAGCAGCTTTAGCTACTGCACTTACAACAACTGGTCCTATAGTAAGATTTGGTACATAATGTCCATCCATTACATCAACATGAACTAAGTCACATCCACCATCACAAATCGCTTTTACTTCTTGGCTTAAAATTCCGAAATCAGCGGATAATATACTCGGTGCTACCTGCATAAAATACCTTTAAATAGTTTTTATAATCTTACTACAAAGCACCTAAAATGAAATAACTGTAGTTTTCATATAAATGTACTCCCTAAGAGGAGAGCTTCAAATTAGAACAAAAATTGTTAAAAAGAAAATCAATATATTAATATTTTTCTGAAACCCGTTAGATTCACCACCCCATGATCATGATATTAAAGTGATTCTTAATGCTATTGTTATTTGGAATATTACTATATCCTGCAATTGGTCAACAGCCTCATTTAGATTTTCATCACATTTAATGACAGAGTCATATAATTATTCTTTGCCAAATTATAATAAAATTAAAATTAAATTCATTCTATACATATAAGAAAATATTATATCTTAAGAAAAAATAACATACAATATATTATAACTTTTTATTATAAATGGAGATAATATGAAATATAAGATTTTAGGTTCAGTAGTTTTAAGCTCATTACTATCAGCAAGTTTTCTTGGCTGTGGATCAGATAACACAGTAGTCAATCCAAATGCTGAAACAGATGCAGTAGCAAAAGTTTTACAAGATGCTGCTCAAGTTCAAATAGATGCTTCACTAGTTGATGTTAATAACTCAGATAAAATTCCATTTGGAGATGGAAGCTTTAGCCCTTTTGAGCGTGTTGCAGTCATGCCAACAATTAAAGGCGCAGATGGAACAATTGATCATAACGCCACTTATGCAAAAGTAGTTAGTTTAGCAAGAGTTTTTGCTAGTTATGTTTCCGAAACTAATGAGCCATTAGAAGACAATACAACCTTTAAAGGAGCAAATTGGATTACAGCTGGCATTGAGACTATGACACCAAGTGATGAAAATATAGCAGAAAACATTATACAAATTCCAACAAAAAATCCTATGAATCCAAACTTTGCTTATTCAAAAACAAATACAAAAAAAGTACAAGTTATTGAAGTATGCAACAGTACTTATGCCGCTAAAGCTTTAGGAGTAATTAATGTAGGTGGAGAAGATGGAGCAAAAGTTCCAAATGGTATTTATCATACTACAGCACTGCCATGTGAAGTCACTATATATCATGATGAAAAAGCAATTTATGTAGATATGCTCAATCCTGAAACGATATTTACACTATTTTTTACAGAAGTATTTGAAGATGACTTAATGAGAGACAATGCTGCTTTTAAAGCAGATATGTTTGCACTTCCAACTCAAGTAAAAAAAGAGATTTTTGCAATGATTTATAATGCCTTTGATGCAAAAAATGAACAATATAGTAAAACATCTATAAAAATGGGAACGGTATATTCATCTATGAAGAAAGCAACTAATATTACTGATATTGCGGCTCCATATACACACTATGCATATCAAGGCACAGATATAAATCATGAATTTACTTCAGCTGAAGCAAAAGAGATTAGTGCAAAGATTATGAATGTTATGACATTACATGGCCCAACAGCAGGAACACAAGAGAGTGCACTCCACTCAATACTACCAAGTATGACACAAACCCAATATCCTGCAGTTAATCCTCTTTGGAGATCAGGTCGTCAAGAGCCTCTAAAAGTTCCAGGTGGTTCATGGATTATAGAAGCTTGCTCTCCACCTTATGCAAAAGAAGCATTATCTACTGGTGAGTTCCATACACCGGCTCTGCCATGTGAAATAGCAGTATTTGTTCAACCAGATGACAACAAAACACTTAATATTACAATTTTAAATCCTGACTTTATGTTTAATGGACTCTTTGCTGATGGCATGAAAGATATGAATGATACAACTAAAGCAGGTTTCCAAAATATCATTAATAACATCAATGCAGATCTGTTAACTATAGTTGATTATACATTTGAAAATAATGTTAGTGAAATAGATCAATCAACAAAAATGCAAATTACCCCTATTGTTTACTAAATCTGATAAAAGCCTTTTTGGCTTTTATCTACATTGCCCCTAAATTCATAGAAAAAATTGGAAGTAACATTGCAACAACAATAAAACCTATCATCGCACCTACAAATAATATAAGTAGTGGCTCCATAAGTGATAGAAAAAGATCAATCTTATTTCGATTCTCCTCAAAATAAAGTTCTGCAAGATTTTCCATCACCATAGCTACTTCACTCGTCTCTTCTCCAAGTGCCACAGCTTGGGTAAATGATTTATCAATATTTTTTCCATGCTTGGCAAGTGAAGAAGAAAACTTTTTCCCTTCAACCAAATCTTTCACTGCACTTTGAAACTGTGCTCTTATCGCAACATTGTCTAAAATTCCACCTGCTAGTTTTACCGCATGTACAAAAGTAACACCTGAACGCACTAAAACAGAGGTAATGTAAGAAAATCGGGCTAATTCAAAAGTTTGTATAATTTTACCAAACAGAGGCAGTTTGAGTAAAAATTTATGATAGGAAAATTTAAAGGTTTCCGAAGTTCGCACCATATATCCAAATATCGCAGATATTATAATAACAGATATCGCAATTACAAGCCAATATGCTCCTAAAAAATCGCCCATAGCAATGACGGCTTTAGTAACTCCAGGAAGCTCTTGTTTAAGTTGTGTAAACATTCCTGTAATTTTGGGTACAACAGTCGTAAGCATAAAAGCTACCATTAAAACGGATATAATGACAATAAATGCTGGATAGATAAGTGCTTGCTTGACTTTACTCGCTACCTTATCCCCCTCTTCTACAAAACGTGCCATTTCAAAAAGAACTTCACTAAGACTTCCACTCTCTTCTGCAACTTTAATGGATTGCTTATAAAATGGAGGAAGATCAATAATCTCTTGTGATTCTAACGCAACATAATAACTCTTTCCCTCATCCATACTAGTCTCTAACGAAGTTAAAAAATCAACTAATACAGGGTCTTTTTCATATTGTGTTTTTGCTAGACGTATAACATTTACGATTGGGATACCTGACTTTAGATAAATTGCGATGTTTCTTGAGAGTGAAGCAAGATGTTTAGGTGAAAGTGTATGTTTTCGTTTAAAATTAAATTTAGTGGATAATCCCTCTCCAGATTCTTTGATACTCTCATAAATAATACCTCGTGATTTGAGCTTTTTTTTCGCTTCATCAAGATCTAAAGCTTCAATTCTCGCTTTTACCTTAGTACCACTTTTATCAAACCCAGAGTATTTATATATCAATCTTTAAGCCCTACTCTAATGATCTCTTGTAATGAAGTTTCTCCAGCAATATAAAGATCTAATAACTGTTCGTGTATAAGTCTCATACCTTTTTTCTGCATCGCTTCTCTTATCTCAAAATCTGTCATTTTATTGATAAGCATATGTTTCACATCATCATCCATAACTAACAGTTCTCCAACAGCTCTACGACCTGAAAAGCCTGTGTAATTACATACTTTACATCCTTTTGGATCGTATACTTTGGTATTTTTATCAACACCAAAATCCTGACTAATCTCTTGCGGAACTTCTCCTTCTACTTTACATTCAGAACAAAGTTTACGAACCAATCTTTGTGACAAAACACCAAGTAGCGAAGAACTAATTAAAAAATCATCAACACCCATATCCATAAGTCTTGTAATAGCAGCGGCAGTATTGTTAGTATGCAAAGTTGATAACATTAAGTGACCAGTAAGTGCTGCTTGTATCGAAATCTCTGCAGTCTCTCTATCTCTAATCTCACCAACCATAACAATATCTGGATCTTGTCTCAAAATCGACCTTAACCCAGCTGAAAAAGTCAATCCCGTCTTGACATTAACCTGTATTTGATTTATATTTTCCGCTTTATATTCAACTGGATCTTCAACTGTAATGATATTTTTATCAGGTGTTGCCACTGTTTGTAAAAACGTATGAAGCGTAGTTGATTTACCACTTCCCGTAGGCCCTGTTACAAGTATCATCCCATGAGAATGCTCTAATAATTTTTCAAAATCTGTAGTTAAATCTTTTGAAAAACCTAGCATCTCTAAAGTGGGAATTTCTGAAGATTCACTAAGTATCCTCATAACTACACGCTCTCCATGATAAGTAGGCAATACAGAAACCCGGATATCAAGCCCTTTCCCTGCTATTTTTACCTGTGTTCTACCATCTTGTGGAATTCTCTTTTCAGAGATATCAAGATTTGAAATTACTTTGATACGACTAATTACCAGTGAAATGATATTTTTATCTAAGTCTACATGTTTGACTAAAACACCATCAATTCTAAAACGTACCACTCCTCTATTTTCATGTGTTTCGATATGAATATCAGAAGCACCTTGTTTGACCGCTTGATAAAAGAGTGAATTTACAAATTTAATAATAGGAGCAGACTCTTCACTCGTTAAAATATCTGTACTATTTTTAAGAAAATCTGTTAATGAAATCTCTTCATCTAAAAGTTCACTTTCACTCTCTTCATTAATAGCACCAGAGAGTTCTTTATCAGTTTTTATTTCTAAATACCTATGATAGAGTCTCTCGTAAGAGTCACTATCTAAAAATGCCATAGGATACGAAATATTTAATTTTGAGAGAAGATTAAAACCATCTGTGAGTTTCTCTTGAGAAAGAATGATATAAACTTCCTCCTCAACTTTTGTAAATAATAGTGCATTTTTAACACATAAATCATGATCAATATTTTCAATTAATTCTGGATAAAGATCAAGATCAGAAAACCTTTTAATATTATTTAATTGCATACCGTTCCTTTAAAATTCAGGATTTTCAATTTGCTCACTTCTAATCTCTTGACCATTAGTATCAACAAAGATCTTATATCTGTTACCAAATTCATCAATTCTATAATAGTACTCAGCATCTACAATAGTAGCACCTCTGATAACTTCAGGAACACACTCACCTTTTTCTCTTTGCATATTAGTTTTACACGACTCATAATTTTTCTCAAATTCTAAAGCCAGTTCACCTTCTAAAAGATCCATTTTTCCCAAAATATCTTTTATAGTAGAGAGGTCTTCACTTCTTTTTACAATATAAGGGGTCAACATAATCACTAAATTTGACTTCTCTTTATCCTTTGAAACATGGCGAAATGGAATACCTAAAATTGGTATATCCCCTAAAATTGGTATTTTACTCGTATTATTTATTGATTTTTCACGTGCAAGTCCACTAATAATAACTGTCTCTCCATTAGTTACAATAGAGACAGTTTCAACTTCACTTTTTGTAGTTGTTGGCTGTCCAATTGTACCTCCAACTACATCTTCTAAAATCACTTTTACTTCAAGTGAAACTTTTTCATCAGCAGAGATTCTAGGTTTTACTTTAAGAGAAAGCCCAATATCTTCTCTAGTAAAACTATTTTGCGTCATGCCAGTAGTACTTGTTGGCGTTGCACTTTGACTAAGTATCGATTGCGTTTTTCCAGAGTAAAGAGATGATTCTCTATTATTTACACATAAAATAGAAGGCTCTGATATCATAGAGGCTCCGTCATTGTTTTTAAATAGAGACATTGTCACACCCAAAGCTAATGCACGGCTTAAATTTTTAACAAGAGTTGTATTAGAAGCAGTCATTGTAGATAACAATGAACTAAAATTTGTCACTGGAGTTAAATCACCACCAAGAGAACCACTAAATCCATAAATACCAGAGCTATTTATCATCCCACCACCAATACCATATTTGGCACCAATTTTTGAAACTTTTGCATCACTAAATTCATAAATTCGTGCTCTTACATAAACTTGTTGTCTTTCAACATCTAACTGTAAAACAACATCTTTAATCTCTTTAATCTCACGCTCAGTTGCATAAACGACAACTGCATTTAATTCAGTATCTACAGTAACTGTCGGCTTATCTTTACCCACAATACTAGGAGTTGTTACAGTTTTTGTGGTGGGAACAGAATTTGTTATTGATCCAGCCTTCTTATCTATGACTTTTGAAGCAACAGGTGCAGGAGTATTGGTGACTACCTCATGAATTTCATTTTTAATACTCTGTGCAAAACTCTTATCTGAAAGTAATTTTTCTAAAGTTTTTACAATTTCAACAGCATCAGCATTTTTGATATAGATAATCTCCATACGTTTATCTACGGTTTCATTCTCTTTATCTAATACCTTTATTTTTGGTACAAGCGTTCTGATATTCGCCCGATTTCCAACAACTATCACAGAATTTGTCGCTTCATCAGAAAAGATATCTACCTTTTCAGTTTGTATCTTTTTATCAAAAAGCAAATTTGCCAATTTTTGAATTTTTGGAGCTACTGCTTTTGAGTCAGCATTATGAAGTGTAACAAACTTTACTTGCATACGCTCGCCACGGTCAAGTTTATAAATTAAGTTTTTAATACTTTTAATATTGTCTGGAAAGTCAGAAACAACAACTGCATTATTTTCATAAGAGAGCGTAATTTTTCCATATTTACTTAAAAGAAAATTGATTTGTCTTAAAATTGTTCGTACATTTAACTTCTTAACTTTGATTACTTCAGTCTGTACTTCAGCAACATCTGAAGTCCCATAAGTCGGAGGAGCTGTTTTTGTAGCATCTGAACTTCTAATAACCTTTAAAAATCCATTTCGAGTATCTCGTATTGTAAATCCTTTGGCATTTAAAACATTGACTAAAAGATCATAAATTTGACTTTTTTTAACAGGCTTTACAGAAACAAAATCAACTTTACCTTGAATATTTTCACCAACAAGTATATTTTTACCCGTGATTCTTGCCACCATTTTTACAAAATCAACAATTTTTAAATCTTTAAAATTGATATTGACTTCATCAGGAGCTGCTTTTGTTTTAGCTTCTACTGTAAGCATTAACATTGCCACCATAATCATAATTTTTATAATTTTATTCATTTTTTACCCTTAATTTACATTAAACTCTAAATCGAGCTCTTCATCACCACGAGATACACTTAGTGTTAAGCCATCTAGCGTTTCAATATTAGAATAGTACTTCATCACATCAGAGAGGCTTTTAATCTCTTTACCATCAATACCTTTAATGACATCACCACTTTTAAGCCCTGCACTATCAAAGAATGATCCTTTTTTGACATAATTAACTCTAAAACCATTAAGTGTTCCATCTCGTCTAAGTTCTTGAATTCTTATATTTTTCCAAATTTTATTTGGATTTTTTACATATGAGTTAAGTTCTGTTCTTGTTACAGAAACTGGCTCTCCTGGTATAAATTCAACTGCTGATTCTTGCTCTTGTTCTTTTACATTTTTTACAGAATTATTGGATTTAGTGCTACGACTATTATCAAAGTCTTGCGTATCATCTTCTAAAATAATATCATACTTAATACCATTTTTTTCAAGCACTGCACGTTCATCATAAACTTCGATTAACTTATATCCTACATATTTTTCACGTAAATATAAAAAAGTTGTGCCTAAGTGATCTTCAATAACAATAAAACTCTCCTGTTTCGATGCAAAAGTACCTTTTAGTTTAATATCATCAACACGATTATGTGTTTCTACTTGTTTTTTTGGTGTATGTGTTTTTGAAATTCCTATGATATTTTTTGCTAAATTAATATTATAATGATAGATAAAGTCGCCCTCTTTTGGAGTACTTAACGCATCTTTATCTAAAAATACTAGTCCTACACTCCAAAGCAATTTCACAATTGCAAATGGCAAAAGAAGATACAGAGCAAAATTGTAAAGGTAATTATTTGATTTTTGATTCATAAGTATACCCCTCCTCACTCTTTTTAAAATATTGTCGAATAAGTGGACTTTTCTCAAATGCTAAACTAGGGTCTAAAAGTAATTTTAAAACTCCAGATGAGAGTTCCAATGTCCCTTCTATTGAACCAAAATCTCCAGATGCTGAGATTAAAGCTTTTTTATAATGCCACAGTGCATAGGTGATATTAACTTCATCTGCACTAAATCCAAACATATTTTTCAAATCTTTTGCAGCTCCAACATTAAGGAGATCAATTTTATTATAAACACCTAAAGCCATAACAGAAAATTCATCCGCCTCAACTGATTTAATACCATCATAAAAAAGTGATACTTTTTCACCTTTTAGGGCAATAAGATTGTCACTTATACGATCTTCTGTTAAAACCACCCTTTCTGCTTTAAGCCTATTTTTAAGAGTATAATAAAGATTTTCTTTTGGCATAAGCGCAATAAAAGCAATATAGAATATAGTCAAAAATATTATAAATTTTTTCATTTTTTGATCTCCATTCTAAGTTTTGCAGTTGATGCACTTTCTCTGATAATATCTAGTTTTCGGACTTCAAGTGTTGAATTTTGAATCTTTTTAACTAATTGATTTAAAACACTCTTATCAAGATTATCAAATTCTAAAACTCTTGAATCAGACTTTATAAAATCTTTTGATGTTGCCTTTATCTTTTGTAAATATTTAATGGTACGCTGTATAAGCTTTTTATCCTTATGCTTACTCTTAAGACCACCTAATTCTTTAGCCTCTTTTTCAAAAACAAGTAACGCCTCTTTTTGACTCATGTACGCATCACGTGCACGCTCTTTTTGAATATAAGCAAATAGAAGTAAAATTACACCAAGCAGTGCAAATAATAAAAATCTATTACGACTCATGAAGTAATCCTTAATGTTAAAAGTCCATCTTTAAATTCAGAACTATTGATCTTACTCTGCTTTCGAACTTGCGACTTAATATTTTCTTCTCTATTAGTTGAGTTTATTTTGATAATCACAACTGTCTCTTTTTTAGTGGCATTTATACGTTCTATAAATTCCCCTTTTTCTAATGTCAATGCATTAAATGCATACACTTCATCTCTTATCTTTTTTTGTGTTTTAAAAGTTTTCGTCAAAGAAGTTTTAATACTCTTTAATTGCATGGAAGTTTGTGGTAATTTATACTTTGAAATAATTTCCGATCTTTGCTCTTGTATATTTGTAGAAGCATTGTTATAGTTAAACCAATCCAAAATAAAAGAGGTAAATAAAAATATAATACCTGCAGCAAGCGTGATAAGCTCTTTTTTACTCACCATACTACTTGCGAGAGAGTCTAGTGTGATTTTCTTATTTGAAAGTTTTTTTTCTTTTAAGTGTTCATTGACCTCTTTTTTAGACTCGGTACACATTCTTGGTACCTGCATAATAAGGCCATCAAGATTTACTAGCGAACTCACACGATCAATACCACAACACTCTTTGAGATCAGTAAACTCATTTTGTGCAAAATATACAGCAGAAACTTTAGCATTTTTAATAAATTTTTGAGAAATTTCATTTGCAATTTTCTCTTTATCGTAAGCAATAATAATAAACTCGTCACCATATTTACTTACTTCATATTCAAATTCACCCTTGGGAAGTGACCCCTCATAAACGGACTCAGCCAGTTTTTTAGCGGCACTAACTTTCTTAACAGGAAGATCAACTTTTTTAACCCAATAAAACATAGGCGAAAGTATAAGACTATAAGTATCTCTTTCATGAACAGGGCTATTTTGAGTGAAATAAAGTATCTTAGTTTTATTCTTGAAAATTTTTATCAATATTATCTACCTTTCCTGTTTTCAAATTGTAATCAAATTTTACATTTCTTTTAAAATTTTCAGTATTAAAAATGATATTGCATTGTATCAGATATTGTTTATTTTTATCGAAAGGTGAAATCTTATAAATTTTTTTAAGTTCTTTTAAATCTTCACTATCTTGAATCACTGTCTCATTAAACTCTTGACAAAAATCTAACTCTTCATAATTTGGGTATCGATTATCTGTAATTAAATTTATCGTTGGAATCATATCAAGTTGATTACAATCTAAAAGCTGTTTGGATTTATTGGTATCTCCAAAATAAAATAATTCATCCCAAGAATCACGGTTAACTTTATAGATATTAGCATCATTACTCGTTTTATAGTAATGTTCAAAAATCTTATTTAAATGGTTATAACTATAAATTTTTTCTTGCCTAAAATCAAAATCTTCTGCTGCAATCTCACTGTAGGCACCTCTTTCAGAATCATCTTTATCTACAGTATCAATCATAATATTTAGCAGTAACTGCTTATCTCTTATATCATAATTTGAAAAATAGTTAAAAAATGGTTTTTCTAAAATCGTTCGATTTTCATCATTAACATCTAATACCATCTGATCTAAAAGATAATTCACATTAAGTTTACCCATCTTACTCTCAACATCAAATCCAAACTCTATACCTGTTTTCGGTTCTACCATAGCAGGTAAAAAAAAGCTTAAAAGCATATCTAAGTTTTCGGGAGTTTTCACATTCTCACTATTTTTTTCAAGCAACGTTACAAAATCTTTAAATACTACAGAAAATTGATTTCTAGCACCTAGATAAGCAACTTCATCAAAACTTCTTTTTGAAATCGATAGAGAGATCAGTACCAATGCCGATATAAGAGTAATAAACCCAATGGTCATCAGCAGTACAATAGCTTTTCTTTTCATATATTTAAGTGACTTTCTCTTATAATAGAATATACTTTATTTTATAGAAACATACTTAAAGTACAACTATTTAAAGAAAATTAAAAAAGGAATTTTATGAAAAAAGGTTTTTCACTTATTGAAATTATGATTGTTATCATTATTTTAGGTTTACTTGCAGGTCTTGTACTTCCAAATTTACTAGGACAAAGCGAAGAAGCAAAGAAGAAAATTGTCTGTATCCAAATGCAAAGTATCAATGATGCATTTAAAAACTTTAAACTTCAAAATGGCATTTATCCTACAACTGAAGAAGGAATGCAAGCCTTGATCTCAAATCCTGATCCAGAAAAATATAAAAGTTATCCAGATGGTGGTTTTTTAGATGGAAATGTACCTGTAGATCCTTGGAAGAACCCTTATATTTACATCAATAATGAAAGTGAAGTTGATATGATTTCACTTGGAGCTGATGGTAAAGAAGGTGGAACTAAAGAGAGTGCTGATATCAGCTTTTCAAGCTGTAAAGCAAAATAATATATATGGCGGGATCATACCCGCTATCACAATACTTCATTTATTAAAAATTCTATACAGTATCTTACAACTTTTTAATAATTTCATATCTATATTTATGCTATTTCATCCTAAATAAAAAATAATTTTTTTATAAGAAATAATTATAAAATTACATGCTATAATATTCGATATTATTATGCAAGGAGAATTTATGAGGAAAATCATTTCAGGGCTGTTGATATTAGGTTGTGTATTAAATGCAAATGAAGCAAAAACAAGCAAAGAGAGAATTGATGCAATGCGCTCTATGGAAAAATCCATGGCAACGATTCAAAAAGGTTTTCTCTATAATGATATCCGTATCGTTGAAGAAGGAGTCAAAGCGCTAAAAGAAAGATCTATTCATCTTGAGCCGCCTTTGAGAGGAGATGAGATACTACTTAATAAAAAAGAGACCTATAAATATAAGTTCACTAAAAAACAAGCCTATAGAATGAACATATATGCTGATGATCTTCAAAGAGATTTTTATAATGGAGAAAAAAAGCAAGCGATGTATGCTTACACGAAAATACTTAAACAGTGTATGTCATGCCACGCTAGAATTAGAAAGTGGTAAACTAGTATAAGAGTTTTCTCTTATACTACTTCTTAACGATAGATAGGAGGAATTCTCCCATCTATAAACTCTTAAAATGTAAATTTCAACGCTACTGATATTGCACTTTGTTCATTAGAAGCTTCAAGAACTTGCATACTTTTTTCAGTTACTTTTGGAGCATAAACATAAGCAAGATCAATCCCTGTAGATGGCGTTATTTGATATGCTATACCAGCTGTTATATGTGATTCTGTATATGCTGGGAAACCTAGTGTGTTAAAGTATGCAACATTAAATGCACCAAATGGAGCTCCACCAACTGTTGCAGCTTCAAATGTTTTATCATTTAATGGTGATTTAGAGTAATTATAACCTGCTCTTAAAACTAATGCATCATTTACATTATATGATCCACCAAGAGCGATAACATCTTGATCATCCCAACCAAATACATCATAACCATCAGCATCACTCCACATAATACGTCGATAATCTAATGTTAAAGAGTAACAGTTACAATCTGATACATAACCAAAACCAATTCCTGCTTCTGCAGGTTGAGAAAGTTTTAAATCATCATATGAACCATTTGTAGTGAAGTCAAAAACATCTTCATATTCAGTTGCAATTTCACTTTGGTAATAACCACCAACAGTTACACCTGGCATTATGTAGTAACCAACACCAAACTGAGCACCAAAACCAATATCTTCACTAAGACCTCCACCTCTTTGTACCGCTGTAGAAGGATCTGGATTTTGTCCAGCAGGTACGCCATTTGGTGTCCAAGCTGACATATTCAATGCACCGTATGCAATACTAAGTCCCGCACCAATTCTCCAATCTTCTATCTTGTAACTCAAACTTGGCACAAAACGCATATACTGAAGAGAAGTTCGCATATTTGCTAAACCTTTAGCGGGGTCTTCATTGCGGTAATCAACACCCATTCCCGAAACACCAAACATACCTACACCATATGATAAGTTTTCATTGATATGATCTGAATGTGAAACAGTAGGTATAATCGAAAAATCTGCTTTACTGTCTGCTTTTACACCATTTCCTAATCCAGGTGCTGGTCCAACACTTGCTTTAACATCTGGCATAAATGCAGTAGCACCAAATGAAGCATTAAAACCTTTTAAATCAACAATCCATGCTGGATTTCTAAAAACAGAATCTGTCCCCATTCCCATACCAACACCAGCTCCACCCATTGCTCTTGATTGTGCACCTACACCAATCATATTATCACCATTAGTAGCATACATTACTGATGCTGTCAACATTGACATTACAACAATTCTTTTCATTTAAAACTCCTAAAATTTATACTCTTATAATATAAGATATAATTATATTATATCACATTAAACTAAAAGAAGTATTATAAAAAAAAGTTATAGAATAGATTTTGAGAACACATGAAGTGTTCTCAGGTAGGAGGTATTATTTAAAAAGTTTTTTACAATCTTTCTCAATTGCTCCAGGAATAGTAGATATTTTCATAAACTGTGCCATATTTAATAATGGATAAGAGATTGCTATATAATATTTTGGTGCTAATATTTTAGCCTTTCCATTTTCAAGAAGAATAGGATAAGGTAAAAGTGCAGCATTTTCAACACCAATTTTTTTGATAAATTTTGATGTTTCAGGACTCAATTTCACACCTACTAAAATACGATCAACAGATAACTTTTGAGAAAAAAGAAGATTTGAACCACCATCTTTACCTTTTATGAGATTTAAAAGGTCCTCAGAAGTTGAAGCATTTCCAACTTTTATCATCTCATCATAATATGGCATTCCAAACATAAAATGATATTTTGCAAGATCTTTATATTTCAATTTTTCTTTTGAATCTTTTAATGCAGGAAATATTTTTCTTATCTTAGATAAAAGAGTTTTTATAATAGTTTCATCATTGTCATCCTGCATAAACGCTTCTGCAAAATAGATAGGATTGGTAATTGAAATTTGATTATTCTCATTATCTACCAAAATTCTAAGTGAAGCCATAAAACCACGTTCATTTTTATTTGCTATTGACACTAAAGTATCATCAGTAAAAACAATTGAGGTCAATGTACCTTCTTTATTTAGTAAAGAAGATGAAATAACACTAAATCCACCCTCCCCTAACTTTGATTTTACTATATTTGCATCTAAATAACTACCTCTTAAATAAGTACTTACTTTACCATCATTTACCTCACCTACTTCAGCAAATAAGCAAGACGCTATTACCAAAATAAATACTATAATCTTCTTCATCTTTAATCCCTAACCTTACTTAAATAACTTTTTACAATCTTTTTCAATTGCACCTGGAACTGTTGAAATTTTCATAAACTGTGACATTTTAAGCATTGGATACGAAATCGCAATATAATATTTTGGATCTAATATTTTAACATCACCATTTTCAATCAGTACTGGATATGGCAAAAGAAGAGCATTGTTTGTCCCAATTTTACCAGTAAACTTTGATGTTCTCTTACCAAGGTTTACTCCAACCAAAATTCTGTCTTTAGATAAAACTTGTGAAAAAACAAAACTTTTACTTTTCTTTATTTTTTCTAGAAGCTTCTGACTACTTCCAGCATCACCCACTTCAATCATATCTTCATAGTAAGGCATAGCAAACATAAATTGATATTTTGGAAGCAATGTATATTTAAGGTGGTCTTTTGCCTCTTTTAATCCAGAAAATGCTTTATTAATACTTTCCAATACACCTTTAATAAGCTTCTCATCATGATCATCTTGCATAAATGCTCGTGAAAAATAAAGTGGATTTGAAATAGTAAGTTGCTTATTATCATTATCAATAAGCACTCTCAATGCTCCCATAAAACCTCTCTCTTTTTTATCTGCATATTTTATTAGTACATCATTTGTAAATACAATAGTAGTTAAAAGACCTTTTTTATCCACTCCTGAAGTAGATAATATTTTAAAACCAGCATCTGTCAGTTTTTTACTAGCTTCATTTACTTCTATATATGCACCTCTTAAATATGCACTTACTCGACCATTCTTAGTCATTCCAATATCAGTGGCACCACTACTCTTTTCACTCTTTTGTACAGTTGTAGAGTGAGCAGGTTTACTTACTTTTAAAGGGATAGCAGTACTTAACGTTTTATTTTCCCTTGGTTTTATAGTGTTTCCTCCTACAGTAACCACTTTAGTAGCGATAGGTGGCGTAGGTACTTTTGGAACTATTATATTGAGCTGATTCTTTGCAGAATCTACTTTTTTAACTTCAGTTTTCGTTGCTGCAACAGGCACAGTAGCAATAGCAGCAGCCACTGCTACAGCAGCTGTTTTTTTCACAACATTGTTTACAACTTTTGATTTTTCTTCTTTTACTATTTCTTTTTTAGGGACTTTAGCCTCAGCCAATAACGGATTAACATTTTCAGTTTCAACAGCGCCAAGCTCAATCATTATTTGTGTAATTTCTGTATCAAGTTTAGCTGCTAATTCTGCTCTCTCTCCTTCTAGTCCTAACATGGCAGTCCAATTTTCAAGTCTTGGCATACCTACTACAATTTTGTTGGAATCTTTTTTGATATACATATACATAGTACATGGTGCAAATAGTCCTGCTTCTGGTCGTCCATTTACATTATCAAATACAGTATATGAAAACTTAAAATGACATAATGAATATGACCAAAATGCATCATAATCAGGTATGGTATCTTCGCCATCTGTCTCTTTTAAATTTAAAAACCCTGCAATAATATATTTATTCTCTTCAAACTTCTCTTCAAATCCCTCTTGAAATTCATCAATAACATCATCAAGATCTGTAGCACGATCAAACTCTATTTCAAAGTTCATCATTGTCTTTTTTGCCATGTTTTTAAAATCAATATAACTTACTTCTCCACCAAGCTCATCTTTAAGTAATTTATCTAGTGGTTCAAATGATTTAATATAATCTGCTCTTAATTTTGGATCACTGATACCAATAATATCAAGCATTGCTTCTGGCATGATATGCCCTACTTTAGTAGAGTCATCTTTTAAGCTTCTATGAATCAACATATTAAATGGAGCAAAACCTGCAATCCTTGGATCTACATTAAACATTGGTTTCACAACTTTTTCATTGGAGATAGACATAAAACTTAGGATGTCTAGTTTTGTACTTCCATATTTTTTCTTATAGGCATCGTTAACTCTTTTATGCGGATCTGAAAGTTTGAAGTCTACGCTATTTATCTTCTCTTCTACGAGTTTGTTGTATTTCGCTTCTATCTCTGCTTTGTCACCTTTGATTGTATACATAATCGCTAATTTTTTATTTTCTGTAGCAAATGACGGAATTGCAAATAACATCATTAAAAATCCAATAATGCCAATTATACTAGTAATTTTAAAACCCCTTTTCATCATCTCTCTCTCCTTTTAATATATCTATTAATTTTTTTTAATTTTTGCTTTTAGTTTTTGATATTCTAAATACTCTTTTTGACTAATATTTTTCATCTTTTTTTCTACTTTAGGTTTTACAGTTATAACGGAAAGAGCTTTCGTAGCTTTTACAGCTTTAACAGCTTTTTTTGCCACAGGAGTAGTTGCCTCTATCTTTGGGATTTTTGGCAAATATATATAAGTAGCATTTACTTCATTTTGCGATGAAGCGAATGAAGTTGTAGAGATCAGAGACAACGATAAGAAAACCGCCCCAAATTTTATAAACCTTTGAAAACACATCACACCCTCCTTAATTTAATTATATTTTTTATAGTGACAATATCAATATAGAAAATAAAACCAAGACTACCCGCCTAGTGGCGGATAGTAACAAAAAGGATAAGGTTACTTATCTCCAAATTTTGCTTTTAGTTTTTGGTACTCTTTGTAATCATCTTCGCTGATTGTTTTTGTAGCTTCATTTGAGGCATCTCTAACATCATCAGAAATATCTGTTGTACTTGTTTTTAAATCATCAGATGCTTTTTCTGTACTACTTCTAACATCATCAGAAATGTCAGTTGAACTTTTTCTAACATCATCAGATACTTTTTCCGTACTACTTCTAACATCATCAGAGATATCTGTTGTACTTGTCTTAACATCATCAGAAATGTCAGTTGTACTTGTTTTCACGTCATCAGAAATATCTGTTGAGCTTGTTTTAATATCATCAGATACTTTTTCTGTACTACTTCTAACATCATCAGAAATATCTGTTGTACTTGTTTTAACATCATCAGAAATATCAGTTGAACTTTCTCTAATATCATCAGATACTTCTACTGTACTTGTTTTTAAATCATCTGAAACATCAACAGTACTTGTCTTAACATCATCAGAAATATCTGTTGTACTTGTTTTAACATCATCAGAAATATCAACTGTGCTTGTTTTAACATCATCTGAGATATCTGTTGTACTTGTTTTCAAATCATCTGAAACATCAACTGTACTTGTCTTAACATCATCAGAGATATCTGTTGTACTTGTTTTTAAATCATCTGAAACTTCAACTACACTATCTTTAAAATCTTTTGTAGCAATTGTTGAACTATCTTTTAAATCAGTTGAAACATTTGTAATAGAATCTTTTGAACTTTCAGCAAGCTCTACAGTACTATCTCTTACATCTTTAGAAATATCCGTCACACTTTTTTCAGAACTTCTAACTGTTTCAATTTCACTTGTCTTAAGATCATCAGAAACTTTCACAGCAGAATCTTTTGCATCTTTACTTACGTTAGTAACAGTACGCTCAGCACTTTTACTTGTCTCAACAGCACCATCTTTCATCTCTTTTACACTATCACGTGCATCCTTACTCATAGATGTCACAGCATCCTTCATATCCGTGAACATATCACCAAAACTAAAATCGGCAGATACCGGACTTACTAATGCTATTGCTAGTGTACTAGCTAAAACTATTCTTTTCATAAAAAAGAACCTCCTTGTATAAATTTTTGTTATGCGAAATTCTATCAGCAATTGCCTAAATAAAAACTTAAAATATCACTTTTACTTATAAAATAAAAATTTTAATTATAATCATTCTTGATTTGTTTTAAAGAATCTGCTAGAATGTCTACTACATTTACTTATAAGGAAAAATAATGAAAAAAGCTTTTATTATACTTACAATTTCATCATCACTCATGATGGCGTCATATACTCAAGAAGACAGAATTAAAGATATGCAAATCATGGCTGGAGCAATGCAAGATATTCAGAATGGATTTTTTTATAATAACTTTGACATGATAAAAGCAGGAGGCATATTATTAACCGACACAATAGTAAAAATTGAGCCTCCACTTGAAGAAAGAGAAGAGACAGATGTGATGACGCGTTTTTTAAATAATAAAGTAAAAATGACAAACTCAACAAAAAACAAGATTAAAAAGAAAACTCAAACTATGATTGAACGTTTTCGTGATGGCGATCCTACTCAAGCACTTCAAAACTTTACTAAAATTACTAAAGAATGTATGAGATGCCATACGCAGCTTAGAAAATGGTAAATATTAAAAAATCTCTTTTTATTATTGGGCTCTGTTCTTTACCTCTTTTAGCTGAAGATATTGTGCTTCCTGGGACTGTAATTTCAAATGGTCAAAAAATGATTGGAAGCCGATATATGGGTTATATTAAACATGTATATGTCAAACTTGGAGATAAAGTCAAGAGAGAAGATGATCTCTATGAGATGGAATCGGCTGAATTTGACATTATGAAAAGCCAAGCTGATTTAATGCTTGAACAGTCTCAAGTTGTTTTAGAGTTTTGGCGAAAGCGTATCAACCGTATTAATGAGAAAAAAGACAAAATCAAAAAAAACAAAATGAGCAAAATGGTTCAAATTGATTTTGATGACTTAGAAGCACAAGCTGAAAATGCACAAGCTATGATAGAAACTATGCAAGTCATGGTTGAAGAAGCTTCAATTAAAGCCAAACAGATGGCAACTGTGTATAATTATATCAAAATGAAAGCACCTGCAGATGGCGTTATTGTTCAAAAAAATATCAAAGCAGGAGATATGGTAATGCCAGGAATGCTTACCATCATGATGGTTGATACTGAAGACTTAACCATAGATATATCTATCTCAGAAAGTACACTTAAAGTTGCAAAACTGGGAATGAAAGTAAAAGTGCAAATCCCTTCACTAGAATATGAAACAGGTGGTGTTATCGATGCTATTATTCCTGATGCCAATCCTATGACGCATCGTATTAGAATGCGTGTCTCATTTGATAAAAAAGATCAAAACATTTTTCCAGGAATGTATGCGAAAGTTGTATTAGAAAATGTTGATATTAGACTAAGACCTGTAAGACTTAACAGATAAAGGCATAAAAGCCTTTATCCTTATATTGCTTTAGTTTTAAACATCAAAACTGGAACGAAAATAAGAGAAACTGCAACAGCCGCTACAGTACCTGATATCAAAGCAACACCAAGTCCACCAAATACAGGATCTGTAGCTAAAAGAGCAGACCCTAATATAATAGCAATCGCTGTTAAAAATATAGGAGTGGCTCGAGTTGCAGTTGCAACTGCAATAGCACGACGCTTTTCCATCCCCTTCTCTTCCATAAGTGATTTTGTAAAATCTATAAGTAACAGTGAATTTCTAGAACTGATTCCCATCAATGCAATAAATCCAATCAACGAAGTAGCTGTTAGAAAGAATGTCTCCGAAGTAAACCAATTTGCAACCCAGTGTCCTATCAAAACACCAATAATAGAAAGAAAACTACCACCAAGTATAATGCCACTAATCGCAAAACTTTTATAATAAATAACCAATAATAAAAAAATCAAAACAAGAGCTGCAATAAAAGCACCACCAAGATCTCTAAAAGTATCAAGTGAAACTTTCATTTCTCCATCCCAGCGAAGTAAAAACTTTTCACCACTTTTTTTATCTACTAAATTCAGATCAAACATGAATGTAGACATACCAGGAACTTTGCTCACATTATAATCTTTATCAAAAACTTCAATCATTTTATTTCTAGCATCTAGTAATGGATAGAGTTGACTTACCATATCAGTCTCAGCTAAAACATTTGCCATTTTTTTCAAATTTTTAGAGAAAATTGCTGGTGCATTTTGTACTTTTTTTACTGAAACAAGTTCATTAACGGGAACCATCATACCTCTTTGATTCATAAGACGAAGTGCTGAAAGCTTTGCTTCAAGTGCTTCTTGACTAGAAGTTTCAAGTTTTTTAGTTTCATCACTTAAAACTAAAAATATTGGTATTTGGTCAGGAGAATTTTGTGAGTTTTTAACCGCAATTGCCATACCTTCAAATGCTAAATAAAGTATATTATTTAATTGTTCAAGAGAAACACCTGAACGGCTTATTTTCTCAGGATCAGCGATCAACTCATGTTTAGTATACATCTCATCTTGCATAACATCTACATCGACCAAGCCTTCTGTTTCAATCAAAATATTAGCAACTCTTTCAGCCATCATTCTTATAGATTTCTCTTCATCTGCATATACTTCAACAACGATAGAAGCCATAGTTGGAGGACCAGCCGGCTGTTCAATCATCTTGATACTTGTACTTTCTTGTAATTTACACTTACTATTAATCACAGGTCTCAAACGTTGAACCATTAAAAAGGAAGCTTCATCACGACCATGCTTATCTGTAAGATTTACAACAATTTCTGCCGCATTTTCACCCTGTTTAAGGGTTGATCCTTTTACCAAACCAGCATAATCTAGTGGAGAACCTTGTCCTAAATAGACTTGTGCATTTACAACTTCTTCTTCTTGTTTTAAGATCTCTAAAACACAATCAGTCGTAGCACGTGTTTGATGGATTGAACTTCCTGATGGCGTATCCACATAAATCGAATATGTATTCGTACTTTTACCAGGTAGCATTCTCGCTTTGACCATTTGCGTTGGTAACATCATGATAGATAAACCAAGTGCTACAAAAGTTAATATAATCACCATGGTACGTTTAGAGGCATGTCCATTTACACTATATATAAAATTTTCTAACCACTTCATGATTTTGTGTCCTCTAATTTTTCTTTGTGTATATCATCTTCATGATGATGCTTTGTTGGTTTTTTCAACATCTTATTAGCCATGTATGGCGTAAAAATATAAGCAACAACCAATGATGCAAAAAGTGCTACAGGTACGTTGTAAGGAATAGGTTTCATAAACTCACCCATCATACCACCAACAAAAGCCATAGGAACCATGGTTAAGATGATCGCTAAAGTCGCTATATTTGTAGGGGCTCCAATCTCATCTGTTGCAGTTATCATAATTTCTGATTGCTCTCTCTCAACAGCATCAGGTTCATGCATATGTCTATGGATATTTTCAATTACAATAATCGCGGCATCAACCAATAACCCCAAACTTAATAAAAATGCAAAAAGTGTAATACGATTAATAGTTTGTCCTGTAAGATATGCGATAAAAAGTGTAATTGCTAAGATTGCCGGTACTGTGAAAGTTACAATTAAAGACTCTCTCCAACCAAGTGCAAGCACCAATACCACCGCAATAATTAAAATCGTAATGACAAGATGGTGTACTAATTCATTAACAGCTTCATCTGCCCTGCTTCCATAATTCCTAGTAACCATATATCCGATACCAGCTTGTGTTAATTCCTCATCAAAGGTCGATAGTTTATCAACCACTGAATGTGCAACATTAACTGCATTTGTCCCTTTTAACTTTGCAACTGTAAGAGTAATTTGATCTTTTTTCTCAGAAAATTTATCTCCATCTCTATAAATCAATTCTGCAGACTTATAATTTTGAGTATCATACGATTTTTCAACAGTTGCAACATCTTTTAGATATATGGGTGAGTTCATATAAGAAGCTACGATAACATTTCCCACATCTTCAACACTATTAATTGCATTTTTGATACCAAAGATCATAATTGTTCCATTATCAACACTGTTTTTTACATCTGGAACATTAACCGCCAAAGATTTAAGTGCATTCATAATTTGACCAAGAGAGAGATGATACCCAGAAAGTTTATAAAGATCTACTTTAACATTAAATTGTTCTTTGTGTTCACCTTTAAGTGTTGTTTTTGCAACATTCTCTATCTCATTGAAGTTTTGTTGAACTTTACGTACTTTTTTAAAAAGATCCGTATTTTCGAGTTTTGAAGAGTCTTTTAGATAAAACGCAACGGTAACGATCGGAACATCGATATCAATATCAAAAGGTTTAATCATAGGTTGCATAGCACCTTTTGGTAAAAGTTCCATATTTTGCATCACTTTGTCATAAAGCTTTAAATTTGAATCTTCTCTATTTTCACCAATTTTGTACATGACATTGATAATACCTGCGTTGTCTACTGCCACACCATAAATATGTTCAACACCAGAGATTTCACGAAGTTTTCTCTCTAGCGGCTTCACAATAATATTGTCAGCTTCTCTAGGTGTTGCACCAGGAAGTGGAACGATAACAGTACCACCACTAATTGCAATTTGTGGATCTTCTTCTCTTGGCATAACTACCAAAGATAAATAGCCTATTGCTAATAAAAATACAGCTAATATTGCAGTTAAAGGATTATAGATAAATGATTTTGCCAACTTACCTGCATAATCGGTTACTTTAATATCTGAAACATCTTTCTCTTCCATAAAAACCTCTTTTATTTAAATGATATCTTTGAATACAAGCCGGGATAAATCATTTTCCCAGCCGGATCAAAACTAATTTTTACCTTAAATGAGTGTGTCATAGGATTTGCACCAGGGATAATAGAGGCAATTGTACCAACTCCTTTAAGACCTGCTGAAGGAATAGAAACATCTACTTCTTTTCCAATTTTTATATATTTCAAATTTTTTTCGGAAACTTCAGTAACAATTTTTAGACGACTCAAATCTGTTAGTACAATAGCTGGCATACCAGGCATTGCCATTTCACCCTCATTGATATTTTTCTGAACAATAACACCATCATTTGGCGCTTTTACTCTTAAATAGTTATATTGGTTTTCAACTTCTTTCAGTCTTGCTTTGGCTTGTGCAACTTGTTTTCTTGAAACTTTAATCATATCTCTAAGATTTTTCTCACCAAGTTCTAAATTTTCAAGTTGAAATTTAGAAACAATATCTTTGGCAAATAATCTTCTATTTCTTTCAAGATTTAAAAGGACATTGGTATGTTGACTCTGATGCATTTGAAGTGAAAGTATTGCTTGCTGTATTGCTAACTCAACTTGAGCTTTGGCACTATCAATCTCTTTAGAGTCAATAACATAAAGAAGATCACCTTTTTTGACACGATCACCTTCTGCAACATTTACCTCTGTAATAAATCCCATATATCTACTGGTTAACATTTTTTTATTATCAGATACAACAGTCCCCGCTAATTCAAATTGTGCCGCATTTAGATAAGCAGACACCAATAACATTAAAATTATAATTTTTTTCATATTTCATATTCCTTCTATATTATTTTATATCCGACGGCGTTACAGCTGCGTCGCACATGATCTTTGGCTCCAAACCTAATAAGCTAATTTATAAATTTGTAAAATCTTTTCATTTCTACCATTTTGTAGTTCAAGTAACTTCAATAACTTCTCTATTTGAAGTGATTGTTTAATAACAACATCATTAATCGAAGCTAATCCCTCTTTATAGCGCTCTTGATAAGCTTGATAAATTTCATCCATAAGCTCTATCTCTTTTTTAATACTATCAATTTGATTGTCAAGATTTTGAATTTCAGTATTAATTTTTTTATACTGAAGTGATATACCTTTTTTAGCAAGCTCAATCTGTTTTTTAACCTTCATACGTTTAATTTTCTCTTGCTCGATTTTTACATTATCAATCCCACCATTAAAGATATTGATTTTTGCCTGCAAACCAATGGTATATCTGTCATGCTCATTAAAATCATTTAAAAACTTATCATCACTACTGCCATACTCTGCAAATGCACCTATCTCAGGTTTATAAGAAGACTTACTAACATCAACCATTTTTGATTGAATTTCTAAACCTAATTTAGCTTTTTGAATATCTCTATTTCGTTTTAAAATATTTTCTAATGGCACTTCACAATCAAAAGTATTCAAAGAGATCTTTTTTATTGATTTTACTTCATTGTTTAACAAAAAACTTAAAAATTGATAAGATAACTCTTTATTTGCTTGTGCTTGAAAAAGCATACGCTCTACATTTGATAATTTTGACTCTACCTCTAAAAGATCTGTTTTTTTAGCATAGCCTTCATCTCTCATTTGTACTGTGGCATTTTTCAATTTTTCAATATTATTTTTTATCGTTGTAAGATCAAGTTCAAATTGGTAAAGAAGTGAAATATCATAAAAAGTTTTGCGCACTTCATACTTCTTTTGAGCTTCAACTTTTTGTTTATCCAGCCTACTCATTTTTACCATTTTACTTGCAATATTTCTATAGTTTGAAAGTTTTCCACCAGTATAAAGAGGGATCATATACATAAGTTTTGTATCAAAATGATTTCTAGTATCAGGAAAGTTTAAATCTTTCGGTGTTGTATTTAACAACTGACTACTCATTGCTGGATCAGACATTATCTGCCCAAATGTAGTAAAATCTCCATTAGACATACCTATCGCTTGCCCTACACCACCCAAAAATTCACTAAAACCAAAATCTCTAAAATTTGCTTCTCTACTTTGAAGTTTAA
Organism: Campylobacterales bacterium; assembly: GCA_016744895.1. Lineage (GTDB taxonomy): Bacteria > Campylobacterota > Campylobacteria > Campylobacterales > QNZT01 > SZUA-1433. The sequence continues at coordinate 44,797 of JADGDK010000003.1, forward strand.
ATCCAAACACATTTCCTGCATCATTTGATCTCATACCCATAATCTGGGCATCTAACTTACCATAAGAATAACCATTGGCAACTTTAACACCAAGTTTTGCAACATCTCTATCAAAATCTGCAATATTGATCTCTAAATTATCTTTTTGAACAATATCAAGCGCTTCTTGTAATGTTAAATTTTCATAAGTTGTATTATTTTCTGCTAACAGTGCAGAAGTCAAAAATAACATAAACCATAAAAGAATATTTTTCAATTAAATCTCCCTATTCATTATTATCGCGATTCTACACCATTGCTACTTACATTACTATTAATAGTTTATTTTCTTAATATAAGAATAAGTTATAACGTGGCGTACGAAACTTTATTACAATTTTCAATAACCTCTAACTCTTTTAAAACTTCTTTACTAATTGCTTCATCAACCAACACAACAGCAAAAGCATCGCCATGCGTTGCTCTACCTAGTCTAAAATCTGAAATATTGATATTATGTTCAGCCAAACTACGTGTAATATTTGCAATTACACCTGGTTTATCACTATTTGAGATAAAAATCATTCTACCTTTTGGTTTAAAATCTAATTTAATATTATTCACATGCACAATTTTCTCAATACCATCATCAAAGACTGTACCACCAATTATGATACTCTCTTTATCTGTAGTAAGTGCAATCTCTATTTTATTTTTATATTCACTAAAATTTCCAACTTTAATACTTTGTAGATCAATGCCTTTATCACGAGCAACAAAGTCAGCATTAACATAATTTATCTTTTCACCCATAGAACCTTTGAGTGATCCCACTAATGCAAATGTCAAGAGAGATTCAAGATGTTCAGAGACTTCACCTTCTGCTATAACTTTTAAAGATTTAATATTTCCAACATTGACTTGTGCCGCTAAAAATCCAATTTTTTGAGCTAGTTCTAAATATGGCTTCATAAAAGAAGGCATTTCACTCTCTTTATAAGCTAAATTCAATGCATTTGGATAACTAATACCTCGTGCTGCATTCATAGCTTGTTCAGCTGCTTCAGTTGCAATTTTTTCTTGCGATTCTTGAGTATTTGCACCAAGATGAGGCGTAACAGATATATTTTCAAGATCTAACAATTTATGATCAATTGCAGGTTCTTTTGAAAAAACATCGATTCCCGCAAATGCTACCTTACCACTTTTTAACCCTTCATAGAGTGCATCTTCATTATACAGACCACCTCTAGCACAGTTAATAAGTCTTACTCCATCTTTCATTTTAGCAATCTCTTCACTACCAATCATATCAATAGTCTCTTGGTTTTTAGGAGTATGAATCGTAATAAAATCACATGCTAAAATGTCATCAAAACTTGAAGTATAAGCAACACCACTCTCTAATGCACGTGAAGGGTCAATATACGGATCATAAGCTAAAACATCCATCTCAAATGCCAAAGCTCTTTTCGCAACACGACTTCCGATATTTCCAAAACCAATTACACCTAGTTTTTTACCTTTAAGCTCAATCCCATACCACTTTTCTCTTTTCCATACACGATCAAGTTTTAGGTGATTGTTAGCATTTGGAAAACTTCGTGCACTAGAAATCAGATGTGCCATAGTAAGTTCAACCGCAGCAATAGTATTTGCTGTAGGTACATTCATAACAACAATACCTTTTTTACTACAACCTTCTATATCAACATTGTCAACCCCAACTCCAGCTCTTACAATTGAGGTCAAATTTGTTGAAGCATCAATAAATTTTTGATCAACATCTGTTGAACTTCGGGTAATGGCAACATCATACTCGCCAACCATTTCAAGTAATTTATCTTTGGGTATACTAGAAGCATCAATAAACTCAATATCACTACACATTTCTAATAACTTTAATCCACTTTGGTGTATCGCATCACACACTATAATTTTTTTTGTTTGCATATTATTTTCCTAATTTAACTTAATTGAATCTTCTGATTATATATGTATACTATATTACATGCATAATCAGAAGATTCAATTAAACTCAATATAAAACTTTTGAATAGGATAGAGATACTCTTTTTGATTTTTTTCACTGGAAAGTCTTTGGATCCAACTATTATCGTAGTTTTGCGCTTCCATTAAAGAACGTAACTGCTTCGTTTCGTTATCTATAATGGAAGTGCTTATAATTGTATCTTTTGTTGTAGTACTTAATCTAAAAACAAGTGCAATTCCAAGCACTACAACACTGCTTAAAGTTATGAAAACAAGATAAAGATATCCCTTATTCATAAACTTTTATTAACCTTTTAACTGATCTTTTAACACATCACCTAATGTTGATCTCTCATCATTATTATACTCTTCTAATTGCGCTTTTTCTCTTGCTCTTGCAACTCTTTTAACAGAAAGTCTAATTCTATTTTTATCAGTATCAATAAATGAAATTGCAGCTTCAATATCTTCACCAATCTCTAAATCGTCTGCTTTTTTCTCACCAAGATCTTCATGACGTATCAATGCATCTACACCATCATTAAGCTCTACAAAAATACCGAACTCTTTTTTGTCACGAATTTTAGCTGTAACGATATCACCATTTTTATGCGTTTTAGCAAACACATCAATTGGACTCTCTTCAAGATCTTTTTTACTCAAAGATATTTTTTCTTTATCATAATCAATTCTAACGATTTTTACTTCTACTTCATCACCTTCTGTGAAAAGATCTCTACATTTTTGAGCTCTATCCCATGAAGCATCTTCATTATGAAGTAATCCCTCTATACTTCCAATACGAACAAAAGCACCAAAGTTTGTAATCGTTGTAATCTTACCTTTTACAACATCTCCAGTTTTATGTTCTTTGATAAAACCTTCAAATGGTTTTGGAAGAATTTGCTTAAGTGAAACACGGAGTTTTTTCTTTTCAAAATCCATTTCAACAATTTCAACATCAATCTCTTGATCCACTTCTAAATAATCTTTTGGATGTTTAATATTTTTATCCCAAGAAATTTCAGAAACATGTAAAAAGCCTTCTACATCATTTCCAAGATCTACAAATGCACCATAAGGTTCAATATTACTAACAAGAACTTTTACAGCATCACCAACTTCAAGTTGCTCAGCTAAATCATCCCATGGATCATCGATTGCAGCTTTAATAGATAGTGAAAGATGTCGTTTTTCTTCATCATATTTAATTGCTTTTACTTCAACTTCTTCACCTTCTTCATAAATACTTGAAGGGTTTACAGGACCTTTATAACTGATTTCACTATAGTGAACTAATCCATCAACTCCACCAACATCTACAAACATACCATAACTTGTAATCTTTTTGATCACACCAATTGTTACGTCATCTTTTGCTAATAATGCAGTAATAATTTCCGTTCTTTTTTCACGATCAGCTTCAACAAGAACTTTTCTTGAAATAACAATTGATTTTGTTTTTGGATCTACTTTAATTACTTTAGCTTTTACTTTTTTGCCAATAATTGTATTTGAATCTTTAAAGTATGCTTGAGATTTTGGTAAAAAGAACTCTACATCATTCTCTTCAATGATATATCCACCCTTGTTTTTACCTGTAATAACACCATCAACTAGAACTTCACTATCTTCACTGTAATTGCTGATAAACTCTTCAACTTTTTTACCTCTAATAGCTTTTTTATATGAAAGACCAGGACGTTCATTTCTAAAACCTGTAATCATAACACTAATTTTATCACCTACTTTAAAAATAGGGTTACCTTCAGCATCTAGAATCTCTTCTTTTCTAAGATATCCCTCTTGTTTTTTGCCAACATCAACTAAAACGCCATCTTCGTCATCTTTAATTGATACAATTACACCTTCAACAAGACTTCCGCCTTTTTCCTCTTTGATCGATGCTTCAAACATCGATGCAAAATCTTCTTCATCTCCTAGATCCATCGCTTCTATTGCACTTTTACTATGCACTTTAGCGCCCGCCTCATTCAACATCACATTCCTTTTGGTTTTATAATTTTTAAAAAATTTATCTATTCTACAGAAAGTTCTCTTATAGTTGCAACTATTTTTTCAATTATCCAATCAGGGGTTGATGCACCAGCTGTAATTCCACATAGGTTTTTCTCATCAAACCACGAGTTTTCCAACTCTTTTTCATTTTCTATCAAATAACTATCTACACAATTTTCCTGTGCAATACTAAAAAGTTGTTTCGTATTTGAAGAGTTTTTACCACCAATAACGATCATCACATCTGCTTCTAAAGAGAGGTCGTATGCTGCATCTTGATTTTCAAATGTTGCATTACATATAGTATTAAATACACGTACTTCTTTAATATTTTCAACAAGATAATTTATAATTTTTTGAAATTCACTTATTTTTCGCGTAGTTTGAGAGATAACTGCAACTTTATGACTTAAGTTTATAGCTTTTAAATCCTCAACACTCATAACAACGATAGGATCATTAACGGCATAACTCATAACACCTTTTACCTCTGGATGTTTAACATCTCCAAAAATAACAATTTTATAGCCCTCATTACTCATCTGTTCGACAATTTGTTGAGGCTTTGTTACAAAAGGACACGTAGCATCAATAACCTCAATATCACTTTGTCGTAATGTAGCAAAATCCTCTTTTACAATACCATGTGTTCTAATAATAGCCTTTTTAGCACTTCCAAGCTCTCCAATATCATTTGAAGTAATAACATTGAAATTATCTTTCAAACGATTAATTTCTTCATTATTATGAATTAATGGTCCTATAGTCGTTGCATCACGAGAATTTTCAGCAATTTCTATCGCTCTTTTTACACCAAAACAAAAACCATAATTTTTGGCTAATTTAATCTCCAATTTGTACCTCACTAATTTTCTGTAAAAGTTCAACAAAATTAGGAAAAGATGTCTGTATACACTCTATATCTTCTACTTTCATGCCACAGTTAAGCCCTGCGATAGCAAAACTCATAGCAACTCTATGATCTCCATAACTATCAATATCTGCACTTTTTAATACTCCACCTTTAACTGTATAGCCATCGTCAAACTCTGTTGTTGCAATTCCACATTTTTCTAAATTACCTACTACTGAACTAATTCGATCACTCTCTTTAACACGAAGTTCATGCGCATTTTTAACAATACTTTCTCCATCAGCACAAGCAAAAGCTATAGAAAGTGCTGGTAATTCATCAATCAGCCATGCAATATTATTTTCAACCGTTACAGATTTCAATGGTGCGTAAGTAATGATAATATCACCAATAGGTTCATATTTACTCTCTTTCTCTATAAAATCCACACCTGCACCCATCTGTTTTAAAATCTGATATGCTTCTATCCTTGTTGGGTTTAGAGAAACATTTTTAAGGATTATTCGAGCATTTGGAGTAATCGCGGCTGCAACGGCAAAGAAAAAACCGCTTGAAGGATCCGATGGAACTGTAATTTCTAAAGGTTGTAATGGTTCAATATTTGGTAAAATTTTTATTTTTCCACCATCATCAATCACCTCAGCACCCATGCCACGGAGCATACGTTCACTATGATCACGACTTAAGTGTGGTTCACTATAAACAGAAGAAGAGTCTGCAGAAAGTGCAGCTAAGATCATCGCACTCTTAACTTGAGCAGAAGCAATCGGACTTTTATAATCAAATCCCTCTAATTTAGCACCTCTAATTGATATAGGTGCTAAATTTCCTTTGACACGACCATCAATAGTAGCACCAATACTACGAAGTGGATCTGCAACTCTTTTCATAGGACGAGATGCAAGATACTTATCTCCGTGTAACACAAAAAAACCTTTACGAGTTGCTAAAAATCCCATAAAAAGTCTAATAGCAGTTCCCGAATTTCCACAATCTAAAATATTTGCAGGCTCTTTTATATTTTCAGGTGGCGTAATCGTAATTTCATTTCCATTTTTTTCAATTACGGCCCCCAACTGTTCTACAATACTTAATGTATTTAAAGTATCTTCTGCTCCAAGATAGTTCGTAATCTTTGAAGGCTTATTTGAAAGCAATGAAAATATCGCACACCGATGGGAAATTGATTTATCACTTGCAATCGTATCAATTTCACTATCAAAACTCTTGCACGGAGAAACTATAAAAAAACTCATCGTATACCTATCCCAAACTTCTCTTTTAAACTATCAAGTATATTACTCATAATCGTTGTAATTTGTTCTTCTTGAAGTGTCTGCTCACTTGATTGTATCTCAAACTTTACAGTAACACTTTGATTATCCCCCAACTCTTGGCTCTCATAGATATCCATAGGGGCAAAACCAATCACCTCTTTTGGTAAAACCTCTGTAAGGTGTGTTCTTATCTCACTAAACTTTATCGATTTAGGAATGATAAGCGACAAGTCACGCGTTAATGCTGGAAATTTTGAATACGCTACAGCAGTAATCAAATCATACTTTAACTTATCAAAATCTAATTCACAAATATAACTTCTTGGCAGATCAAACTCTTGTTCAATTTTTACATGCACTCTACCTATAAAACCTATATCCTCTCCTGCAACCAATACTCTAGCATACTCATATGGACTGACCAATTTATTATCATCTTTTCCAGTTTGAAGTTCAATCTTTCCAACTATTTTAGAAATAAGTTGACTGAATTTAAAAAAGTCAATCTCTTCAGGCTTACCATGATTACTTACACTACCAGCTTCAACTTCACCACTAAAGATAAAAGAGATTCTATTTTTTTCTGTTCTTTGTGCATCGACTACTTTTCCTATCTCAAAAAGCTTCACACTTTTCTTGCCAAATTTTATATTTCGGCTTGCAGAATTAATCAGATGTAAAAGCAATGTAGATCTAAGTGTATTCAACTCATTTGTAATCGGGTTTGTTAAATCAAGTCTATTATCAAGTGATTGAAGATTATATTTTTCCATCAACTCTTTATTATCAAAGAAGTAGTGAATTGCTTCAAAGAAGCCAACTCCAACAGATTGATGTCTAAAATGTATTCTTTTTTTATATACAGTATAAGCTTCATTTTTAATCTGCATTGACTCTGTAAAATTTAGTGCCTTTGATTTGATATTATCAATTCCAACTATACGTACCAACTCTTCAATAATATCTTGCTTATGCATCACATCATGACGAAATGGCGGAATCGTAATCATAAAAGAGCCATCAACCGGTTTAATACCAAACCCTAAATGATCAAGTATAGATACAATATCTGTAGAGGCAATATCTTGTCCTATAAAATTATTAATAAATTTATGTTCAACTTTAATAATCTTACTATCACACTCTATTTTATGTTTATGACTTCCAGCATAGACTGAAAATTCACTCTCTTTTGCTACACTACAAAGGTATTCAAGACCAAGTTTTAAATTTGGCTCACTCCCCCTTGAAGATCTATAGAAATGGTCATCTACGTCTATTTTACTTTCACTTTTTTGCTGAGATATAACATCAGGATCAATATAATTAGCTTCAACAATCACATAGTTGCTATCAGCTTGCAGATCATCATTCTGATTTATACCAACAACACTTAACTGTTTATCATCACAATAGATAGCATCAAACCCTAAACTATCTTTTTTTAAACTAAGTATAACATCACTATTTTCAGGAGTTGAGAGTTTCATAAAATCATAAGCTCTTAAAAGAACTCCCGTAGAATGTGTTGCATATGATAGATAATCATTTATATCATTATCACTCTCATGGTCAATACATGCTAATCTAAATGCGTATAAAAATGGTAATTCTAATGCTTTAATTTCAAGAAACTTGTATTCAACTGAAGATTGAGCACTGTTTTGAACTTCAAATTTTAAAACCCTAGCAATTCCTCTTCGGTCATCTTTATATTCAAAATCTGGAGAAATTCTACTACAATTTAATGAAGCACTCAAATCTCTTGCCACACCATTAATACTCAGACAATCTCCTCTATTTGCAGTAAGTTCAATATCAATTACATCATCATTAACAAAAGGATATTTACTCAATTCTTGACCTAGTTGCAATACACCAATACTATCATCTAAAACCATGATTCCGTCATTCATCTTAGGCAAGCCAATTTCAGTAGAAGAGCAAATCATACCATTTGACGCTACACCTCGAAGTGTTGCCTCTTTGATTTCAAAGTCTTTGCCTAATACTGTTCCCACTGTAGCTACAGCTACATATTGACCTACTGCTACATTTTTAGCACCACAGACAATTTGTGTGACTACATCACCTAAATCAACTTGACATACATTTAATTTATCTGCATCAGGATGTTTTTCACACTCTTTTACAAAACCAATTTTGATACCTTTTGGTACTCTTAATTCATCTAATGAATCAACTTCTAAACCAATTGAATTGAGTGACTTGCATATCTCATCCGTACTAATATCACCTAAATCTATCCACTCTTTGAGCCACTGTTTTGTTACGATCATCTAAATTGCTCCAATAGTCTTAAATCTGCCTCAAAAAGAGATCTCAAATCTGGTATTTTATGAATAAGCATAGCAAAACGCTCTACACCTAGTCCAAATGCATATCCACTCACATTTTCATATCCAACAGCTTTAAAAACATTTGGATCTACCATACCTGAACCTAATACTTCAAGCCAACCTGTTTTAGAACATACACGACAGCCTTTACCTTCACAAAAGACACAACTGATATCTACCTCAGCACTTGGTTCAGTAAACGGGAAAAAACTTGGTCTAAATCTGATATCAATATCATCTCCAAACATATGATGCAAAAAATCTTCAAGGATAAATTTCAAATGTGCAAAACTTACTTTTCCCTCATCATCGACGACTAACCCCTCAACTTGATGAAACATCGGAGTATGAGTAATATCAAAATCTCGTCTAAAAACGGAACCTGGACTTATCATACGAATCGGTGGTTTGACATTTGGATCCATCATCGTTCGTATCTGAACAGGTGAAGTATGTGTTCTCATTACACCATCATCTTTCATATAAAAAGTATCTTGCATATCTCTTGCAGGGTGATATTTTGGAAGATTTAACGCTTCAAAGTTATGAAAATCATCTTCAACAAGTGGTCCTTCTTGAATTGAAAAATTCATACTGACAAAATAGTCAATAATTTTATTCATAGTTTCAGATACTGGATGTAAAGCTCCACTCTCATTATAACTATTAAAAAGTGTAACATCTACACCGTCTTTTTTCATGCTTTCACTTAAAGCAGACTCTTGCAATAGAAACTTTTTTTCATCAAACAATTTTGTTAAGTTTGCTTTTTGAATATTAAGATTTTTTGCAAACTCTTTTTTTTCCTCATTTGGTACACTCTTCATCTTGGCAAACTCTGCAGCCAAAATACCCTTTTTACCAAATATCTCTATCCGTGCAATTTCCAGCGTCTCTAGCGTATCTGCAGACCCTATTTGCTCTTGTAAATTTTCCAATAAAACACCTATATTTTTTTGAAAATTGTATATAAAACTACATTAAAGCCTACTTGCAATAAAATTAGACAAATTAATATATAAAAACACATTAGTGTGTTGAGCTTTCTGCTGAAGAAAACTTAGTATTAGCGTAGCTTCTTGGGCTTTGATCAAGAAGTGTATTAAAAATAAAAAAGGATATAGAATGTGTGTATTTTGTAAGATTGTAGAGGGAGAAATTCCATGCAATAAGATATTAGAAAGTGACGAGTTTTTATGTTTTCATGATGCAAATCCCAGAGCTCCAATTCATCTTTTGATTATTCCCAAAAAGCATGTTGAAAATTTTCAAGAAATGTCACCTGAGTTAATGAGTGCTATGACACCTTTTATCCAAGAAGTAGCTAAAAAAATGGGAGTTGATCTGAGTGGATATAGACTTCTTACAAATAACGGTGAAGACGGTGGTCAAGAAGTACCACATTTTCATTTTCATCTGCTAGGTGGAACCAAGCTTAGCTGGAGTCACTTTACACCAGATGATACCCATAAGGCTCTGTAAAGAGCCTAATAAGGAGTCAGTCCAACTATATTTCCAGGTGTTTGGTATTTACACACTACAACATACCAGTATTTATAGTTTCCTGTTTCATACTGACTCATAGCACAGCCAAATCTACTTGTATCTTTCCAAATGACTTGGGTGTAATGTCCGCACATAATCTCATTTCCGTTAGTATCTGTACCTTGCACACAAGTATTGTCAACTTCTTTATCTGTATCGACAACTGCACCATAAGTATAATACTGACTTTCTGCTATCCATGCTTCAGCTGCAACACTTAATGTTGGTTTCGCTGTTGATGTATATAGATTTTCACCATATCCATTTTTTTGATTATCAGGATCATGATCCCATACACCGCTCTTTGCTATTTCATCAGCATAAATTTGTGCTGCATCTACTAGCTTGGTATCCCAAGATAAATTCTCTGTAACACCAACAATATTTCTTGCATCATTGTGCAAAATAACAACATCATCCTCTTGTCCAGATATAGAGATGTCATCATCAATACTATTTGCAACATCTCCTGTATCAATCGCAAGACCATCATCATTTTTAATTTTATCTTCAATATAATCTTGTATATCAGAACTACTACAGCCAGCAAAAAGTGAAGCTATTACTAAAGATAAATATATTTTATTGTTCATAATTTTCCAACCATTCTTTAAAATACGCAATTTGTACTTTTGTTGATTTTGAAGATGTACCACCTTGTGAATTTCGTGCATCCATAGAGTTTCTTAAATTTAAATATTCTAAGACATCTTCCCCTATCCTACTATCGGCAACTTTGAGCTCTTCTAAACTCATCTGGCTTAAATCAATTCCCAATTTTTCAGCCTGAACAACAATAGAACCCGTAATTTTATAAGCATCACGAAATGGAATATCACACTCACGAGCAAGATAATCCGCTAAATCCGTTGCACTCAAATGCCCAACTTGACATGCTTGCTCCATGTTTACACTGTTTACTGTCATCGTTGCTAATGCCTCATTTAAAATTCGAAGTGAAATGTCTGCCGTTTCTACACTATCAAAGACCCCTTCTTTATCCTCTTGCATATCTTTATTGTATGCTAAAGGCAAACCTTTTAAGACTGTCAAAAGAGAGATAAGGTTTCCATATACCCGACCTGTTTTACCACGAAGAAGCTCTGGAACATCAGGATTTTTCTTTTGTGGCATAATTGATGAACTTGTAGAGTACTCATCACTCAATGAGATAAATTTAAACTCACTACTTGACCAGATTACTAAC
>JADGDK010000003.1:56059-60213 GCA_016744895.1 Campylobacterales bacterium
AATGCAAAGTCTCTATCACTCACAGTATCAAGACAATTTACAGTCGGTGCATCAAATCCAAGTTTTGTAGCTGTGAATTCCCTATCAATGTTGTGTGGTGTACCTGCAAGTGCAGCGCAGCCAATAGGCGAAAAGTTATTTCTCTTAAAACTATCAGAAAAACGCTGTACATCTCGTTGGAACATAGCTACATATGCAAGCATGTGATAGCCAAAATTTATAGGTTGGGCATGTTGTAAATGTGTCATACCTGGAAGCATAGTTTTATCATGAAAAGTCGCAATATCTAATAATGTATCTATTAATTTGAGTGTAAGTACTTCTAAGTTTTTACTATTTTTCTGAACATAAAGACGAAAATCCAAAGCAACTTGATCATTTCTGCTTCTAGCCGTGTGAAGTTTTTTACCAGTATCACCAATAATTTCAGTCAGACGTTTCTCAATCGCCATATGAATATCTTCATCACACATATCAAAAATAAATATCCCATTTTCTATCTCATCTTTAACTTGAGCCAAGCCATTTATAATTTGATTTAATTCATCACTTGTTAAAATACCTTGATTTTTAAGCATACTCGCATGAGCAATGGAGCCTTCGATATCTTCAGCATAAAGTTTTTTATCAAACATAAGTGATGCATTAAATTCATCTAGAAGTTGTGAGCTTTTTTCTGTTACACGACCTGATGCTAGTTTTGCCATATAATCCCCTAATAATTTAATAGGGGATTATAACGAAACATGGTTAATCAGATACTACATTTACACTATTTTTCTCTTTTTCCAATTGCTCTTGTAAAAACAACTCTATCTCCATTTGCAGCTCTTCGGATCGTATCTTTTTAAGCTTTATTGATTTCGAAACCCGATTATAACCATTAGTTTTTATCATTTGCGCATACCATCTTTTTATATCTTCACTACTCTCGATAGTAGCCTCCTTCATAACCCAATCTGAAAGAATAGCAATTGCTCCATCCGTAGCCATATTTGCCAAAATCATACCACTTGTGTTTCTAACATCTTCATAATTTGAACTGAGATAAGATTTTAAGCGAGGCAACATCTCCGTGCCATCTAAACTCATCAACCCTTCATAAGCAGCTCTTTTTTTCTCTGGTGTATCAGCCTCCATATAATCACGAAAAAGCATTACCTCGGTCTCTGGTGTCTCATATTTTGCCAATAAAACAGCTGCTCCACGACGCAGATAATCATTTTCTGTAGTTTGATAACCATGCTGTAAAGACTCTACAACTCCTTGAAAGTTGATACTAGGATCTTCTTTTGAAATAGATATACTATTTGCAAGATAGGTAACAAAATTAAATTCAACCTCTTTATCGGATATAATACTCTCATCAAACATTTCAAAGATCAGAGCTATTGACTCCTTTGTACTTGCATCTGCTAAAAAAGCTAAAATACCTCTTTGCATCGTTGTTGATAAATTATTTTCAATAAAAAAATCTTTAAATTGCTGATAAAATAAGGTATGATCACCATCTTCTCGAAGCATTTTTATCTGTGTATCATAAACTTCATCAAAAGCATCCCAATTACGCTTTTTTAAATGAAGATATAGATCTTTTAATACTTTTGAATCAGTTATGACTTCATTATCAGCTACTTTGCTACCACTGTCTATTTTTTTCACTTTGGCTGTACTCTCTTTTGCCAAGTCAGTTACTTGAACTTTTTGTTCTTTTTCAGGTATATTTTTATGTACTATTTTTACAGTACTCTCACTTTTTTTATCTCCACCTAATAGTATGTATAAGCTTATACATACTATTATAAAAACTATTCCAATAGATACTTTTTTCAATGCTTCTCCTTTTTAACGTCTTAAAAAGCTGTCTCTATATATAGAACCAATAGGACCACTAAATATTTCTGTAACACGTCGATTTGTTATAGTTGCTGGCAACAATGTATGTATCTGATTTCTAACTTGCCTCATCCACATTCCATCTAAAATAGCAGATAAATCATTTACCTGTTTTGGTTCTTGAACATGTAAAACATTTTTATTATACCCTATTGATGTACGATTTTGAGGATTAAAAGATACTGTAACATTTGCTACCATTGGATGTAATCCATTTGTTCTCTCTATATCTTTAGCATTTATACTAACAATATCTTGATTTTTATAAGGCACTATACCATCACCGTGTTGTGATACTGCCATGCTTTGTGGATTGTATCCAATCATATATTGTTCAGCCCTTTCAGAAAATTCTTTGACGCTAGGAATATAATCTAACCCTCCATTGATACTAGGAAATGGATTATATACCAAACCTACTTTTCGTCCAAGATTACCCAACTGAACACCTTTGTATACCAAAGATTTATAATCTCTTGTACCTCTTTGCATACTTCTTATTCTGTTTGCAGAGAATATCTCTTTGAGTGCAGCTGAACCTTCTCGTAATTGACTGACACTCGGCACAACAATATCCAATCCTTCTCCAACTTTTTCAGCATCTTTAATAAACTGTCTTGCTTCCCAGTCCTGTTTACAATAACGTGTATCATTTACCTTTGTTGCATATGGAAGACAAAATGTTTTCATATAAGAGTTAATTTTACCCAATGGACTACCTTTAAAAGGAGTTCCAGTTGTCAAAACAGACTTTACATTTCCTACACCATAACCTCTTCTTCCCAAATAAGCACTCGCAGCCAATCCACCACGACTATGTCCTACCAATGTTATATCAGTATCGCTACCCAACTTATTAAGCACTGATTTTACAGCACTCTCTACCTCTTTACCTAAAGTTTCAAATGTAGAATAATCACCTCTACAACCACTATTCTCAGGACAAATATTTCCTAAAATATCTTTTAAACCAGATCTTTGATCATGAGCACCAAAATCAACTTTAAAACAGTAGTCTTCCCCACTAGTAAAGGATGTGACAGCACCTGATAAATTACCATTAAACACTTTTGTACATTTATTGTTAAATTTTTGTCTTACTAACTCATTCCAAGTATCTGATGAACTTGCCAAACCATGTAACAATATAGTAGCTTTTTTTCTTTGCTCTTGCTCTAAAGATAAGATATATCCTCCAGCTCTATAACCCCTAACTCCTATATATATCTTATCATTACTAGAACTTGTATCTATTTTACACTCTTCATTACTACTTCCACTATTCCAAGAACGGCAATCAAAAGCATAATATGTAGGAAGCTTGCCTCTCCTAACATATAGGTCAATATCAGCTCGTAAGTCATGTAAACTTGCTGTAAGTTTTTTTAAACCATTTGGGTTTGAAACTTTATAATAATCCCACTTCTGTTTTCCAACATAACCACTTTTAGACTCACCTACAGAAATTTTTCTAACATCTTCTTTTGTTGCAGTCACTCTATAATTTCCAGCCCTATACCCATGTACTACGACTTCCAAAGCATCACTTTTTTCTAAATTAATTGAACACTCTTCTGAACGAGTCCCGCCCCAATATGGACGACAATCCCATTTCTTATGAAGTATAGCAACTCCAATACCATTTTTAACTTTACCAATGTACAAATCTAAATCTGCACTCATATTATCCAATTTTATATCCACTTTCCCCTCTACCGAAGGTTCTAACATATATCGTATGACATCATTTCTAGCAGCACTTTTTGATTTACTTTTATTTAGATAAAGTGTCATATCATTTACATTACTACTACTTGTAGTTTGACAATTTGCCATAGGTATCAATTGAACATTTAAATCATAGTGACAAAATGTATCATTAATATTACGATCAAGTCTTACATAAAACCCAGTTTCAAAATCACACGACCCTCCAACATAGCTTGTACGACTACTACGAAATGTACTCATAGGATATGCTCCTGGCACTATGCCATTATCTTGATAACGCATTTTTACTTCATCTGCACCATCACTATTTCTAGAAGACTTAAAATAAACTTTTGCTTTGTATCCTTGTGGAATTTGATATTTATAAAGCTTTATATCACCACTACGAATATATCCACTCTGCCATCCAGGACTATTTAACCTATACTCATTACCAAATAGATTTGAAACCATAATAAACAGTATACTGACACTAAAAATAACCTTCATTATTCACTCCTAATTTTTTAAATTAAAAGCATAATAAC
>JADGDK010000040.1 GCA_016744895.1 Campylobacterales bacterium
TGATAGCAATTCAAAGATGGAGAGCACATTTTTGTATGGTCTTCGTGGAACAATACAACCAAATCGTTACTATGGTTATAGATTAAGCTATGAAAGATCTGATAACCTTCATTATGATAACACTGCAACAAAAAAGACTACTAACTTACAACGTATATCAGGGCAACTTTTAATAAATGGTGAAGAAGAGTATCAAGTGATACCTTATATACTAGTAGGTGGTGGTTATGAAATACTAAGTAATGAAACACAACATGATGTAAGTCAAGGATATATGGAAGGTGGTATTGGATTCAAATATCACATGAAAAATGATCTTATCTTTGATCTAGAAACAAAAGCATTAAAAAAGTTTGATACAGATGATCTTGACTATATGGTCACTTTTGGATTGGGATATCTTTTTGATCCAACATTTAAAAAACCTGAGATTTATCAACCAAAAGCATTAGAAGAGAGAAAAATTGTACAACCTAAACCTATTATTGAACCAGCAGTTATAGAAAAAGTAGATGCTCAATATACCTTTAATGAAATACAAGATCAACCAAATTCCAACATGATCCAGCCAATTGAAATAGCACCTGCGATAACATATCATCAACCGATACAATCTTTGAGTACAAAACAGTATTATGTTCAAATAGCAGCCTGGTTTAATTCTGAAGATCCTAAACTTCTTATGAATTTGGACAATAGAGGATTTGCATATGAAATAGAAAATGCAAAACGTTTAGGTAAAGAGGCACAACTGGTAAAAGTCGGACCTTATAAAGATTTAAATGATGCAAAATTAGCACTCAAAGATCTCAAAAAAATTAAAAAAGATGCGTTTATTACAAAAATAAAATAGTATAATGAATGTATGAATACAATAATCCAAAAAATAAAAAATGAACAGAGAGTAAATTTTGATGAGGCATTAAAGCTTTATGATCTTGACCTATTTACACTCGGAATGCTCGCAAATGAAATTAGAGAAAAAAAGTGGGGTAAAAAATCCTACTTTAACATTAACCGGCACATAAACCCTACCAATGTATGTAAAGATATCTGCAAATTTTGTGCCTTTTCAGCCAGTCGTAAAAATCCAAATCAATACACAATGACACATGATGAGATACTTAATATTGTTAAAGAATCTGATAGTCGTGGTGCAAAAGAGGTGCATATCGTTTCAGCACATAACCCTGAAACAGGACTCTCATGGTATCTTGATATCTTTTCAAAAATAAAAAATCAATTTCCACATATGCATGTCAAAGCTTTAACTGCTGCCGAAATTAATTTTTTAGCAACCGAATATAACCACTCTTATGAAGAGATCATTGACATGATGATTGAATCAGGAGTTGACTCCATGCCTGGAGGTGGCGCTGAAATCTTTGATGAAGCAGTAAGAGATAAAATCTGTAAAGGTAAAGTAAGTTCAGCTGAATGGTTTGAAATTCATAAATTATGGCATCAAAGAGGCCGTCATTCAAATGCTACTATGCTTTTTGGTCATATAGAGGAACAAAAACATCGAATTGATCACATGATAAGACTCAGAGATCTTCAAGATGAGACAAATGGATTTAATACCTTTATACCACTTGTTTATCAAAGAGATAATAACTTTTTAAATGTCAAAGATTTTTTAAGTTCTCAAGAGATTTTGAAAACTATGGCAATCAGTCGAATTGTACTTGATAATATTCCACATTTAAAAGCATACTGGGTCACATCAACAATCAATCTTGCTCTCATCAGTCAAGAGTTTGGAGCCGATGATCTTGATGGTACGATTGAGAGAGAATCAATAAACTCAGCAGCAGGGGCAAAAAGTGCCCATGGGATGCGTTTAGAAGAGTTTGTCTCTATTATTAAAAACAGTGGATTTAATCCAATAGAGAGAGACAGCCTTTACAACGAAATTAAAGCTTGGTAACAAGCTTTTTTATCTCTTTTACAATTTCTACAGCTGTTCTATTTTCAACATTGACAACCACATCTGCCACTTTTTTATACTCACTAGATCGCTCTTTATAAAGCTTTTTAGCCTCTTTTTCTGATTGAAGTAGTGGACGCTTTGCCAATTTTTTTTCTGCATTTGGATGAGATTTGATACGTTCTAGTATTGCATTAAAAGAGGAATCTAAAAGCACTACCGTTCCTATTTTCTTAAGATTATCAACTTTGAAAAATCCTCCACCAGTTGAGATGATAGCATTGTCCACACTTTTAGACAACCATTTTGCACATTTTTGTTCCATTTGTCTAAATTGAGCCTCACCATCTTCTTTAAAAATATGTTTAATTTTTCTATTTTCCATACTCTCAATTAAATCATCTGTATCAATGGCAAATGCTTTAAATTCATCAGCATAAGCACGTGCAACGGTTCCTTTTCCTACACCCATAAAGCCTATTAAAATTATATTTTTCATTCGTCAAAATCCTCATTGCTTTTTTTCTTTTTAGCTTCAAGAATGACTTGTGTACCTTCAAAATTAAAAAAGCCTCTTAGTTGATTGACCAAATAACGCTGCGTACTAAAATGTAAAGATTTAGGTCTATTCATAATCAGAGCAATGCGTGGTGGTTTTGTCTCAAACTGTGTTGCAAAATAAATTTTTACCAACTGTCCATTATCAGATGGAAGATGATGTCTAGCATTGGCAATTTTTATCGCTTCATTTAGTTTTGAAGTTGGAATACGTCGAGAGTAATTATCATAAATACTTAAAATTTTATCATTGATTTTATGTACTCTTTGATGTGAAAGTGCAGAAATCGTTAAAATTGGGGCATATGCTAAAAACTTAAAACGATGTCGCACTTTATCTACACTTGTATCAAAATCATAAAGAGATTTATCCCATTTATTGAGTACAATCATAACACCTAACCCAAACTTATCAACAAGGTGGGCAATTTTCTCATCGAGTTCTTTAAACTCTTCACTTGAGTCAATGACTAAAAGTGCCACATCTGCACTCTCTAGCATTTTTTGGGTACGTTGGAGTGCATGTTTTTCAAGCCCCTCTATCTTTCCACGTTTTCGAATCCCTGCAGTATCTACAAAGGTAATCAACTTATCTTTATATTCAAATTGTTCATCTACAGGATCTATAGTAGTACCAGCAACACTACTTACAATAGAACGATCTTCTCCAACAAGGGCATTTAAAAGTGAACTTTTACCAACATTAACACGACCAATAATAGCAACTTTAATTTCATTGCTCTTTTCTTCAACTTCAGGTATCTCAATATCTTCTGACTCGATAAAGTCTTCAAAAGAAAATTCATCATCTTCAATAAGTTCAGGGGTCTCTTCTTCCTCTTTTGGAATTTGTGAGTCAATCCAATTTATAAGTTTTTTAGTACCTCTATTGTGAGAAACAGAAAGGAAGAAAAGGTTTTGTGCTCCAAAACTGCTAAATTCCCAACCCATCTCTTCTTCAGATTTGTCATTGTCAAGTTTATTGACCACAAGTACCAATGTCTTACAACTATCTTGAAGTTCATAAAAGAGTTTTTTATCTTCATCATCAGGAAGTGTTTTACCATCAACCATATAAAGTACGATATCTGCTTCTTTCGCAGCTTTGAGAGATTTTGCTTTTACCATTGCAAAAAGTTCACTCTCATCATCTAATCCACCTGTATCTATAAGTAGTGCTGGAGTTTGATTTATTAATACTTCTCTTTTTTTGATATCTCTTGTAGTACCGCTGACATCGGAGGTTATAGCATCCCATTGTCTAGAGATTCTATTAAATAGTGAGCTTTTCCCCACATTTGGCTTGCCAATTAGTGCAATTTTAATCATTATGTTATCTTTTTTACGCGCAATATAGCGACATTTGGGTTTATATCAAATGAAAAAGAATTAAATTAGTCTATTTTTTGTACAATTGCATGATAAATGTAAAGGTACTGTACTAATATGAAAAAAATTTTACTATCTTTAATGCTCTTTATATCATCTGTTTTTCCATCAAATTATAGCATGGATGCTGAGTATGATATCTATTATGGTTTTTTTGGAAACATTGGGAAAGCCACTGCTTCTTTATTGGTAGAGGAGGGTACATATAAAATAAAAATTAAAGCCAGAGCTACTGGATTAGCAAAAGTATTAAGTCGAAATCGCGTTGAAACTTTTGAAAGTACAGGTATTGTAAAAGATGAAATTTTAATACCTCAAATCTTTTTAAGTCGCAAAAAAAGAGAGGGAAAAATTGATATCAAACACTATCTGTTTGATCACCAAAACAAAAGTGTAAAGCTTTTAAGTACCCGTATCCGAAATGGTAAAAAAAGTGATTCCAAAAAAATAATGTCTTTTTTTGCACAAAATGATATTTTAACACTCTTTTTCAATCTCAAAGCTATTTTGGGTAAAAACTTTGAAACTAAAAATAAGAGAGAATTCCTAGCAATTGGGGCAAGTGATAAAAATGGAAAAATTGACGTCCGTACTATTTTAAACAAAGAGTATCAAGATCTTTCCAAAATGCTCGAAGAATCAAACCATATACTCGCTGTTGTATTAAATCAAAGAATATTTGCAAGTCAAAAAGGCGAAATGTTCTTAAATATCAATGATCATGGTATCTGTACATCAGCACTTTTAAAAGATGTTGTTATGTTTGGTGATATTCGAGGTAAAATTAAAAATTTAAAAGTAAAGAGGGAAAAATGATACTGATAGCTGGACCATGTGTGATTGAAAATCGTGACAATGTGATGAGAATTGCTGAAAACCTTAAACATTATCATACAGATGATAGAATCGAGTTTTATTTCAAAGCAAGCTTTGATAAGGCAAATCGTACTTCATTGGAAAGTTTTCGAGGGCCAGGTCTACATGATGGCTTAAAAATTTTAGAAGAAGTTCAAAAAGAGTTTGGATATAAACTCTTAACTGATGTCCATGAAACATGGCAAATTGAAGAAGCTGCTGATGTAGTAGATATCCTTCAAATACCAGCATTTTTGTGTAGGCAAACTGATTTATTAGTCGCAGCTGCAAAAAGCAAAGCAATTGTCAATGTCAAAAAAGGGCAATTTATGAATCCAGCTGACATGGAATACTCTGCACTCAAAGTACTCAAAACAAGAGGTTATAATACACCAACTTATGAAAATAGTAAAAAAGCTGGTTTATGGTTAACTGAACGTGGAAGTAGCTTTGGATATGGTAACTTAGTAGTAGATATGCGAAGTCTTATGATCATGCGAGAATTTGCACCTGTAGTGTTTGATGCTACACATGCGGTACAAATGCCTGGAGGTGCTGGAGGTAAGAGCAGTGGAAAAAGAGAATTTGTCGCTCCCTTAGCACGTGCTGCTGCTGCTGTTGGCGTGGATGGCTTCTTTTTTGAAACCCATTTTGATCCATCAGTTGCACTGAGTGATGGGGCAAATATGTTAAAATTAGATGAGTTAGAATCTACAGTGCAAACCCTCTTAAAAATTGAAAATTTAGTATAAAAATCTGCCTTATTTGTCGATGTACATCTAAAGGTGGATTATGATTGAACAAAAAGAGCAAAGCACACTTAAAAGACTTGGTGATAATTTTGCCTCATTAGTAGTACTTCAGGGTATTAATTATTTAGTTCCATTGATTGTTTTTCCTTATCTTGTTAGAGTGCTTGGGATAGATGGATTTGGGCTTTATTCTTTTATTTTTTATGTGATTTGGATTGGAGTTGTAATCTCAGATTTTGGTTTTGATTTAACTGCAACAAAGCTAATCTCTATACATATAAATAATAGTGATAAAATTGATGAGATATTTTCATCTGTATTGATAATTAAAACCTTTTTATCACTATTATTTTTAACATTTTTAATGCTTTTAATTTTAACCATTGATCGATTTTCACAAAATTATGAACTTTACTATTTAGGGTTTGGATTTATTGTCGGACAAATCATATTTCCTGTTTGGTTTTTTCAAGGTATTGAAAAAATGCGTTATATTACAGTATTAAATGCTATTTCAAAGATTATCTTTACATTGTTAATATTTGTTTTTGTCAAATCAATAGATGACTTATATCTTGTATTTCTTTTTAATGCGTTAGGAGCAATTGTTGCTGGATCATTAGCATTGTATATTGCACTAAACAAATTTCATGTAAGTTTAAAACCTCAAAATATACAAACTCTAAAATACTATTTTATGGATGGTTGGTATGTTTTTACTTCAAGAGTTGCTGTTGAATTTTATACCTCTGCAAATATTATTCTCTTAGGCTTGTTTGTTAATAATACTCTACTAGGTTATTTCTCAATTGTTGAAAAAATTATTCGAGCACTTGGTAATATTTTGGAGCCAATTACAAGAGCAACATATCCATATCTAAATAAAGTTTATAAAAATTCAAAAAAACTATTTTATAAACGAAATGAGCAACTCTTTTTTCTTATTTTAGCCATTATGCTTCCCTTAGCTTGGGTTGTAAACTATTTTGGTAGTGATATATTAAGATTAATTTCTGGAGAAGAGCCACATACAATTATGATCGAGCTACTTTCTATATTTAGTTTCTTATTGATCTTTTATCAGTACGGCAGTCAATTTACCAATATCTTAGTAACACTAAATGAGACAAAGCTTTTAAATAAAATTGTGGTCATTGCAGTAGTGATAAATTTTATAATTGCACCTCCAATTATCTATTTTTACGGAGTAATTGGTTTTGCATGGCTTGGTGTTGGTATCTCATTTTTTATAGCTTTTACAAAAGGATATTTTGTATTTAATAAATTTAAAAGTAGGGACACATGAGTGTAATTTTAACGCAAAAATATAGCCATCTTATCGAAAAACATGGTTTGGATAGAGTACTTCATATTGTATTATCATTTTTCCCATTGCTTATTGATGTAGCACGAAGTGGAAAGATTCGTGAAATTATCTCTTTTGGCATTTGGGAAGTACGGCATGTACTTGGTTTATTTCCTCAACATCAGTATATAAGTTTTGATGAAAAAGAACCACTTATAATTAAAGAAGGGGATATACTTGGGGCACTTGATTTTAGTAACAGTTCATTTGAGATAAAGCGTACTCAAAACTGGAAAGTCTCTCATAAAAATAGTAAAAATATTATATTTGGCTGTTTAGCAAGTGAAGATCATATTCTTTATAAAAGTATAGATGATGGCAAAAGTATTGAAAAAATTAAAGAGTTTAAAAGAGGTATTACTTCAATATTTATAAGTAAAGAAGATGTAATATTTATAAATACTTGGGGTACATTATATAAGAGTATAGATAATGGTATTTCATTTGAGCTGTCACTTAAATTGACTTATAAAGATAGTTATATTTTTCATCACAATGGTATGACACAAATCCCTAGTGGAGAACTTCTTATAGGGGAGTATGGAAATGTTCCCGTTAATGGTGTTTGGGCAAATATAGCAAATATATATGCAAGTTCTGATTTAGGTGTAACTTGGGAAAAATCAGATTTTTTAAAAAGACAAGGTATCAATAAACATGTACATCTTATCAAATATAGTACACTTCTAAATAAAATAGTACTTGCTGATGGAGATAATAAAAAGAAACTTTGGCTTAGTGATACTTTAGAGAATTTTAATTTAAAAACGCATCGATGGCAATTAATTAACAAATTTCATATCCAAATTGGTGGATATACTTCTTGTGCAGAGACTAATTCAAAGTTAATTTTGGGTACAGATTATTTAGGAGGTACTAACTTTCTAGTAGAGACAAAAGATGGTAAAAAGTATCAAAAAAAAGTGATTCCAGACCCTTATCGAAGAAGCCCTTTAATGGATTTAGTAAAAAGAGTTTCAAAAGAGGGTGAGGAAATCTGGGCAGTTTTAAATAATCCAATATCTAGCAATGCAAAATGTCTATTGATGTGTACAAAAAATGGTGGAAAAAGTTGGAGTAGAGTTGTTGAATATGATGGAACAAAAAACTTAATATTGATAAATAGTGGTAGTACAAAAGCACAAAAAAGTATCTCTTTTGCAATCACATCTTATGAAGTTGATGGTGGGAAAAAAGGCGTCTGTTATGAAATTAAGGATAAAAACTGATGGGTAAATTAAAAAAAGATATAGCTAGAACCTATAGAACTTGTGTAGGCAGTAAAGCAAAATGTATTATAAGTACCATGTTAGCTCCAGGAGTCCGTACTATGATAGTCTTTCGTTTTGGTCAATGGATAGATAGACAAAATATAATTATAAAAATATTTTTAGCACCTCTATATTTTCTTTTAAATCAAAGAGCTAAGTGGAAATTTGGTATCCAGATACCAAAATCTGCACAAATTGGTGAAAGTTTTTATATTGGTCACTTTGGAGGTATAAATATCGCAGCAGATGCCATAATCGGTAAAAATGTCAATATTTCTCAACAAGTTACTATTGGCGAATCAGGGCAGGGTGATAAAGCAGGTGCTCCAATAATTGGAGATGGTGTTTTTATTGGAGCTGGAGCAAAAGTGATTGGAAAGATTAAAGTGGGAAACAATGTAAAAATTGGTGCAAATGCAGTAATTTATAAAGATATCCCCGATAATGCAGTTGTTGTCTCTTATCCTGGTTATAAAATAATCTCTTACGAGGGTAATTATCGAAATCAAATAATTTAAACTTGTATTACTTATAACTTCTTCTCAGTATTATTTCTAATCAAGTCTAATGAAACATGATAGATTTTTATTACTAAACGAAACAATATGAACTTATTTTTACCTTTTTATTTTTTTTTATAATATAAATCTTAAAAGCACCGATATAGTTATATATGTTAATAAAAAATATTCACAAAGGAAATAAAGATATGAAAGTCAAAAATGTAATGTTAATGATAGGGGTTTCTACACTTTTATTACTAACAGGTTGTGGTGGAGAAACTTCCACTTCGAAGAAAGATGATGTAGTGCAAGATGTGGTACAAGCTATAGATACTGATTCATTATTAACTACAGATAACTATCTAGATTTAGCAAAATATTATTATTTACAAGAGTCACGAGATAGAAATACTATGCAAAGTAGATCTATGACACATTTAAATGATGTAAATGATAAAAGTGATAAAAACACTATTTATGTTAAATCAAACAGAGATATCTCAAATATAGTAAAGTCTATGATTATTAAAAATAGAAATGCACTTGTTTCTGTTAGTATTGAAGATGCAAATGTCAAAGTGACATTACACGGTACCAATAGTGAAGTGACACAAACACTTACGTTAGCTGAATTCAAAAGCTTTGATATTGATGAAACTATGATTAATGAGGGAGAAGAATAATGAAGGCATTTATTACAATATTTCTATTAACACTTTCATTACATGCAGCAAATTTATCTACAAATAAGACAACATATACTGCAGGAGAAAATGTAGTTGTATCACTTAATGGTGTTACTGGACCATACAGTAACTGGGTTGGAATTTTTAAACAAGGTAGTACAAATAGCTGGGAAAATGTTGTAGATGCTATCTGGTTTTATAGAGAAGATAGTCTTACATTTGATAATCTCCCTGGAGGAGACTATGAGGCAAGACTTTTTTATCGTGACTCTCTAAATCGGGAAGCAAGTTCAAACAACTTTACTGTAGCCGCAGGCGACGCTACAATATCGACTGATAGAGCTTCTTACAATAATGGTGAAACTATAACTGTGACTTTAGAAAATGTCCAAGGAGCATCAAATAATTTCGTTGCTATTTTTAAAGAAGGTGATACAAGTGATTGGAATCATTATCTTGGTAACGGTACAGCACAATGGTTTGATTTTAGAGACGGTACTGTTAAAATTGAAAATATAAATTTAACAAATGGAAACTATCAAGTAAGACTCTTTTATAATGATGATATAACCGTTGCAAAAAAATCTGTAAATTTTCAAGTGGGAGAGATACAAAGAGGTACTATAACAACTAATAAAACAACTTATAATGCAGGAGAAACTATCCAAGTTACAGTTGAAAATGTTCAAGGTGCACATAACAACTGGATTGGAATTTTTAGAAAAGGATCTCCAAATAATTGGGGTTATGTTTTAACGGAGAATTGGTTTCAGGGCACTGCTGGAACATTTAATTTTCCACAAAACTTTGTTGGAGGAAATTATGAAGCTCGACTTTTTTATAATGATTCTTTGACAGTTGAAACTATTGCAGAGTTTGAAATAGAAGCTACAATCTTGCCTCCAACAATATATGAAGATGCAGAAAATCGCAATACAGCTGGTTGGACTACCATGGAAGGGCCATATACTGTAAGCAATATATCTAGAAATGGAACAAGAGCAATCTATGGTAAAGGGAAATGGGTAGAGGGTGCTTATTACAATATGGCTTTTTATAGATTAACACTAGATAACGGTAATTATTGGAACAATACATCTCAACATATTTTAGATATGGATATCAATGGTCATACAGCTTGTTTCCAAGTAGGTGTAGAAGTAAGAACTACTCAAGGATTTAGAGGAGTGTTTTTTAGTATCTGGTATGGCAAACATAACTATCCAGCTGCAAAAACTGTATACGATGATGGATATACAGAATTAACATTCCCTCTACCTGAAAGTTATAGATTTGGTAACAATTGGAAACATTTTAATGTTGACATACAAGCAAAAATTCAAGAATTTGAACCAGAGAATGAAGTTCTTTCAATTGAATCATTTGTTTTAAATGGTATGACAGGTTATGGGGCTATTGACAATATCAAACTACTTTCTGAGTAATATCAGTTAATCTTAATACACATAATGTGTATTAAGATGTAGTTTTCAATACACCAATTTTGTATTGATATTTATAATTTGGAAAGAGTGATTTATAAGCTTCCCATTTCCACTTTCTTTTAAACATCATATAGGGATAATAAACATCATCAATGCAAAGACCTGTAGTATTCTCTAACACCTCATCTAATTTATAATTTCCCCATTTTATTGGTGCAGTATCTATTTTTATACTTTTATGACCATCTCCTACTACCGATTTTGAAACGGCATCAAAAGCGATATATGAGTGTCTAAAATTATTGCTAATTTGCATCAAAATTTCTTTAACTTCAGCTTCACTAAAATACATAAAAAGGCCTTCGGCAATAAATAAAACATTCTCCTTCTCTTTGATATCATTAACCCAGTTAAAATCTAAAACACTTTTAGAAATATTGATAGAATGATCTTGAGGCAACAATAGACTTCTTAATTCAATCACTTCCGGCATATCTAATTGATACCACTTCAAATTTTTAAACCTGCTAAATCTTGCATCCAACCCTGCACCAAAATTTACAACTGTATTTATCTTTTTTTCTTTGACTCCTTTTGAAAGGATATCATCAAAGCAGTAGGTACGAATAGCAATAGCTACTTCTGTTTTCCAATCCTCTTTAATCGTAGAAAAATCATAATCAATCTGTTCTAAAATAGAAACAGCCTCACGATCTTCTATAATCCCACCCCTCTTAGTCTCAGAGGCTCTAAAATAAAGAGGCACAAGGAGTGTCTCTAGAATATGACTCAAGTGTCTAACATCTACCATTTATCTCTCCTTTGTATTTCTTTCTTTACTTTTTTGAAAACTGCAGAAGTTACCAAAACAAAACTCTCAAGCATTAAATCATAGGTCAATCTATCAATTTCAAAGTTTTAATCACTTTAGCAACACTCCTATGTGTCTCATCATTCCAATGTCCATCACATGAAAATGTTTTTAACGCTATTCCCATCTTTTTTACTTCATTATTTAAAAAAATAAAATCTATATTTTTTTCTGTTAAAAACTCTTTTATTATGGCGTTATATCTATTAGATTTACTAATAATTACAACTTTATAATTTATATTTTTTGATTTTAAGAGTTTGTTAGTTTGATATAATGCCCCATTAAGATAAAGCCAATTTTTAGTCAAATCTTTATTGGAGTTTTCATCAACACTTGTTTTAATTTTCATACCTCTATTTACTAGATTCTCTTTCACATAGTACATTAACTTTTTAATGAATACATATATCTGATAATTTCCTAGAAAATCTGCTACTTTATCATACATACCTTGTACTCTTGGAGGTATAACTTTATACTTTTCAATAGTGTCAAATTCAACAAATACTCTAGGTCTTCCTATAGAAGCTAGGTTTGCACTATCTACATCCAAAAGATCATTTTCTAGGTTGATGAACTGTATCACATGTTTGGTATTGCTTATATCTATTTTTTCTTTTAAAATGATAAACTGTTGAGGAGGACTTGAGTCACTCAACCCTGCATTGAGAAAATTGTACTTATTTGAAAACTCATCTGCTAAGGCATTGTGTATAATGTTTTCATTTTTTACCATGAGTGCTTCAATAAAAGAATCACCTAAAATAATAACATCTTTTATACTAGGTTCATATATTGTTTTATTTTTTATTAATCCTTTATCATTAAAAGCATACGGTGTTTTATAACACTCTCTAATCCAATTGTCTTGAAAGTTTTTTTTATGCCAAACTCCTATAGTTTTATCATATTTGATTGGAGATACCCCATACTCAAACGGAGAGTATTTTAAGAATAATTCAAAAGATATAAGAGCAAGTATTGAAGCAATTAAAATTATAACTATATTTTTAAACATCTTACCCCCCCTCCTAAAAATTAAAATACAAAAACTCTGATAATTTATCAGCTTGTATAATGATATTTGTCATCTGTAATAGTGATACAATCGCTAAAAATGCAGTGATAAACAATGTGATACTCTTATGCAGTTGCAATTTAATTATCTCGTTACTATTTTTAAGAAAGATTATAGTTAAAAAGATAGAGATATAACTCAATTGAAGTATATTGATATCTAAATTAGAGTCAAAATTAAACATGCCATTTAAAACTTTTATAGCGTCATCCCACTCTTTGGCTCTAAAAAATACCCAACCGATATTTATAAAATTAAATGTGATAAACCATGCTAACCAACTCCAGAGTTTAAAACCTAAATGAGACCAGATACGATGAACCACCAACGCAAGACCATGTAAAAATCCCCAAAAGACAAAAGTCCAACCAGCACCATGCCAAATACCACCAAGTATAAATGTAGTCATTAAGTTACTGTATGTTTTAAACTCTCCTTTTCTATTCCCACCAAGTGGGATATAGATATAATCTTTTAAAAACCGACTTAACGTGATATGCCACCTTCTCCAAAAGTCTTGAATATTTTGAGCTTTGTAAGGGCTATTGAAGTTAATAGGTAATTTAATATTAAATATCAAACCCAACCCAATTGCCATATCTGTATAACCACTAAAGTCAAAATAGAGTTGAAAAGTATAAGAAAGGCTTGTAACCCAAGCTTCAAAAAATGTCAGTGTTGTAGCGACATCAAATCCCTCTGTTGCCCATATAGCAAAGGTATCTGCAATGACAACTTTTTTAAATAACCCAATGGAAAATATAAACAGTCCCATTGCTATATTTTTATAATTGATTATTTTATTTCTTGTTTTTGCAAATTGAGGCATCATCTCTTTGTGATGAACAATTGGACCGGCTATCAGTTGTGGAAAAAATGTCACAAAAAGTGCATAATTTAAAAAATCATACTCTTTTGTCTCTTGCCTGTAGCTGTCTACCAGATATGATATCTGTTGAAATGTAAAAAAAGATATTGCCAAAGGTAAGGCTAATTGTAAAAGATCAGCATTGGTGTTAAAAATAGTATTAAAATTCTCTATAAAAAAGTCGCTATATTTGAAATATCCAAGTAGTGATAAATTAACAACTATCCCAAAAGTTAAAATTGCTTTTTGGGAAAATCTATTTTTATTTGTAGAAATACTTGCTGCTAAGGCATTTCCTAAAACATAGTTGACAAGCATAGAAGTTAATATGATTGGTAAATATGCTATATTCCACCAGCTGTAAAAAAAGAGACTTGAAAATACCAGAAAAGCTTTACTTGCTTCTGTGAACCTTTTATGATTTAGATAAAAATAGATAAAAAATGTGATAGGTAAAAATAGAAAAATAAACTCGTAACTATTAAATAACAAATATATCTCCTTAATTAATTATCTTAAAGTATTAACGATATATCGTCTAAAAATCACTATCATTTAATATAATACTAAATCAAGTATAAATCATACACTTAAAATATTTTTATAAGATGACGATATGTAATATATCTAAATTAAAAAGGTAATATAAGTGGCACTTTTTATCTATCTTCTGCTGGGTGCAATCATTATAACTTACGAAGTAACTCGTAAAAGATACTTTACAATAGATATAGTTACATTTTTTAATTTTTTCTTCTTTTTGATTTACTCATTAACCCCAAGTGCACTAATTTTAAGTGGTTCTGATCTTATTCTAAATGATATGCCTTATGGCAAGGAATATTTTGGATATAACCCTATTACCCCATATGTTGTATTTTCAGCTTATCTCTTTTATCTTGCTGGGTTTCATACCATATCTTTTGATAAGCAAGTACATGATTATCAATTTAAATTTTGGTGGAGTGAACATACTATCAAAATGATTTTCCCTTTTGCTTATGCGCTAATTGCCTTCTTTTTTATCGTCTATATTAACGGGTTAGGGGGGCTAATGAAAGCCATAGAGTTAGCTGATGCACACAGAAGTGGTGTTCTTGCTTATAATAAATTTGAGTTTGTAATACATTTATTACCTCTAAATACTATTTTACTCTATTACGCGTATTATAAATATTTTTTAGAAAAGAGTGATTATAAACCATTTCTTTACTATTTTATTGCGTCAATTCTCTTTGTAATTCTATTAACAGTCATAAAAAACAGTAGAGGTTTCCTCATCTTTCAATTAGCTGGGCTATATATTCTTACTGTAAATCATCATAAAAATTATTTTTTCAAATATCTTATTCCCACATTGATAAGTGTATTTATCATTGTAAAATATGGTAAACCACTTTTTAATTCTATGCAATATCTATTTCAAGATGGATTTGATGCATTTATTGCACAAGTAACACAAAGAATTGAATTAAAGGAAAAAGCAGGAGCTTCAATTATATCATATTTTACACATCCTATTGTATCATTGGAAGCGAGTTTAGTACATAGTGGTTATGACATAGAATATAGATATTTTAGAGATATAGTCAATGCATTTCTTCTTATACTTCCAAATGAACTTCTTGGTATCAAAGAGCCTGAAATGTTAATCATGGAGCAAAATACTATAATTTTACAAGGTCGTGATTATGGTATTGTATTACCTGCAATATTAGGACTTTTCTCATATTCTGGAAATACTATAGGTGTATTTATTGGCTCATACCTTTATGGTTTACTAGGAGTTATTATGATGAGAGCCTTTATCAATATAGATAGAGGTTTACCCGGGTTTACAGTTTTTAGCTATCTTTTTACTTTTGCTTACGGATATTTTGTATTTAGAGGTGTTCCTGCACAAGTTTTAAATGATAATTTTGTCTATATCGTTGTGATCATTTTTTTACTTTTTGCTTCGAAACTTAAAATTTCAAAAACGGTCTTAACAACATAAGCAGATGTATAATACAATAATAATAAATTAATGAAAGGAGAGTATACTTAATATGAAAAGAGCGTTTGGGGTTATTGATTTTACTAAAGATTTTTTTTCACTGACAGATAGTGAGGATATGATACAAGTTATATTTTATGGTTCAATTTATAATAAAAAATTCTTAAAAACTGAGTGTGAGATATCGGATGATATAGAGAATGATCTTTTAATTCAAAAAGCATTTGAGATTTTTAATACAGATCTATTTAAAAAAATAGATGGTATATTTTCTATTATTATTTATGATAAAAGCTCTGAAGAGTTGTATTTAGTAAGAGATAGAGCAGGTATAAAACCTCTGTATTTTTATGACTTTAACCAAAGCTTTATTTTTGGTTCTAAATTAAAAGATTTTTACACAATTTCTTCTTTTACAAAAAAAATAGATAAAAATGCATTGATACTCTATCTTAGTTATGGATATATATTGCAACCTTATACGATATTTGAACATACCCATAAAGTAAAAGCAGGTCATTATGTTCTCCTAAATTTTAAAGATAAAAGTTGGCAACAAAAAAGATATTGGTCATTAGAGTCATGCTATGACACACCAAAATTTTATCTAGAAGAGCAAGATATTTTAGAGTCTGTAGAGACGATACTGAATGATTCAATTAAAAAACGATTAAATGATAATACAAATATTGCAAGCACATTAAGCGGAGGATATGATAGCTCCATCGTAACTACTCTTTTAACTCAAAATAGTGACAAAAAGATTGATACCTTTACCATCGGATTTAATGAAAAAGAAATTAATGAGGCGCCATATGCCAAAAAAATTGCAAATTATTTAAAGACAAATCACCATGAACACTACTTTAATGACAATGATGCAAAGGAGATTGTGCCTAAGCTATGTAAAATTTATGATGAACCATTTGCAGATTATGGTGCAACACCTACAGTTTTAATAACACAAATGGTTAAACAAAATGGCTTTGATTCACTCTTTATTGGTGATGGAGGTGATGAAGTTTTTGCTACAGCAGATGATGTATCACAATTTGAAAATATTTTAAATACCCCTCTATTTTTAAGAAAAAGTCTATATAAGATTTTAAATATTGTAAATCCTTCTCAGATACCAGCAATTCGTAATTATCAAAATTTTCCAACAAAATATTATAAATTTCTCCAGCTATTAAATGCAACAGATATACCACAAATGGTAAAAGTTAAACCAATTCTTTTTATTGAAGATGAAATTAAGAACTTGTTACATACAGACTCCGTCTCTATCGCTACATCATTTGATGAAATTTCATTTCCAAAATATAGTGAATCAGTTGATCAAGTGATAGGAAGTTATTTTAAAACTTCTATGGTAGATGCAGAGCTAGTCAAAAGTTTTCAATCATCATATAATGTTGGAATTTCACTAAAAGAACCACTACTTGATAGTGACTTGATTCAGTACATGGCTGGCGTTTCACAAGAGATAAAGATTAAAAATGGAGAAAAAAAATATCTATTAAAACAAATTGCACACAAATATATTCCAAAAAACTTATTAGATCGTCCAAAAAGTGGTTTTGATATTCCTTTCTCTTTATGGCTCAATGGTCCATTAAAAGAGTTGGTATATGATCAAATCAATGAAACGAGACTCAAAGAAGATGCAATTTTTGATGTTTCAACAGTTTTAAAGATAAGAGATACTTTTTATAAGGGTAATCAAGCTCCAAAATATAAATTGTGGACTATATTTTTATTTCAACTTTGGTATGAACACAATATTAAAGATTAAGCTCTATTGAACGATATACTTAGCAAATAGAAAAAGGTTTCTAATGGGAAATTGCGATACAGAGTTTAACGTAAAAAAATATAGTGTACCAGCGATAGAGTATGATGCTTGGGCAGAACATAAACTTCAAAGAATCACAAAATTTATTGAAAAAAAATTGGATTCTTATAATCAACCGACTATAGTAGTGATGGAAATTGGACACTTTACACTTCCAAAAGATGAAGAGAACTTAATTTGGGCAGACCAAAATGTCTCATTTGCAAATGAAATATGTAAAAATATTATTCAAAAATATAAATCCAAATACAAGATTATTCCTACACTTTTGGTCAATAACTTAGATTGTGATCAAAATAATACATCTCAAGAGATTATAAACGAGATGCTTCAAGGCAAAAAATATATTAACCCTAAATCTTTAAAAATTATTTCAGAAAGAAACCTAAAAAACCGTGCATTTAAAGCTCTAAAAAACAATAGTACATTAACAGATAATTTTATACATATTGATGGCAAAGCCTATTTAAAAAATGATGATTATCAACATGATTTAGCTGCTGGTTTTGTAAATGAAGACGGAGATATAATTCCAAGATGTGGTTTAATATTAACAAGTTTTTTAGATTTAGTAACGAAACTTGCAAAAGAGAGATTACATCAAAATGAAAATATCAATGTTCTTTTTATAAGTTTTTCACAACTCTATCATGAATATAAAAGGGTCATGTTAGGTGTAGACATTTATAGCAGATTACATAAAGATATTACAATTGATCCTATGGTATTTAATTGGTCATATAGACAAGATCAGTGTGAAATGTCGTATAATCCTGAAGGTACAAAGTTATGGGAGAGTTTAAATCTGTGAAACAAACAAATACAAATGCAGACATGTCTTTTCAAAATGGATTTCGATATAAACTAAGTGAATTTGTAGACTCTGTAAGAGAAAATGGTATTTTAATTACTATAAATAAATTATATCAAAGGTTATACTACAAAGTAAAAAAGATTGATTTTTCTACACAAAACCTATACGATCTTTCACGAGTTGGAGAGCATCAAGAAAATGGAACAGCACTTGTATCTACATCCAAAGATTTTTTATACATAACACTAACACGTTTAGAAGAGATCATAGGAAAAAAACTAAATAAAAGCTTATTTATTGATTTGGGTTCGGGGAAGGGTGCAACATTAATTCATTCAGTAAATTTTGGATTTGATCAATCTATCGGTGTTGAATTTGCAAAAGAGTTACATGAGATTGCTATAGAAAATATAAAAAAAGTAAAAGTAAAAAATGCAAAATCTTTATTAGAGGATGCAGCAACTTATAATTTTCCAGTA
The DNA here is from genome assembly GCA_016744895.1 of Campylobacterales bacterium. Classification (GTDB taxonomy): domain Bacteria; phylum Campylobacterota; class Campylobacteria; order Campylobacterales; family QNZT01; genus SZUA-1433. The sequence goes on from JADGDK010000040.1 coordinate 18,720, forward strand.
GATACCTCTATTATTTTTATGTTTAACCCTTTTGATAAAGTTGTTATGGAAAAAGCAGTTATAAATATAAAAAAATCTGAAAGTACTTTTGAAAACAGCGTTTATATCATCTATGTAAATCCTTCATGTGAAGCAGCATTAGATAGTCATTTCAAATTAATAGCCGAGGATTCATATCCTAGCGGTGCCAGAGTAAACTACTACTTAGTATGATAGTTTCAATTCAATATCTAAGAGCCATTGCTGCATTCTTTGTTCTTTTAAGTCATGTTGCTGAAAAAAACTTGGGCTTATTTGGTGGAGAAATGTTCTATTTTTGGTTTCATGCAGGAGAGTTTGGAGTAGATATATTTTTTATAGTGTCTGGTTTTATCATGAGTTATACTACTCAAAATATACACCAAACGCCTTATGCTTTTTTTACCTTTATAAAAAAACGAATTATCCGTATTATCCCACTATATTGGTTTCTTACATTTATTGCTTTGGCTATATTTATAGTTATACCAGAGAAAGTAAACAGCTCTGGAGGTTTCGAAACAGTGCCTTTTCAATCATTTTTTCTTTTGCCAATTCTAAGAGATGAAGTGTATCTGCTAAATGTGGGATGGACACTTCGTTATGAATTTATCTTCTATTTTATATTTTCAATAGGTCTACTGTTTAGTAAAAATATAGGTACATTTCTTGTAATTTTAGTACTCTCCTTACTTATGATTATTCCAAGTGTATTAGATCTTTCCTCTTTACATGATTATTATTACAATTTTTTAAATAATTTATTTTTTGAATTTGCTTTAGGTATATTACTTTTTAGACTGACACAAAAAATTAAAAATATACCAAATATGCTTTCTATACTTTTTATCGTTGTTGGTTTTATACTTTTTTACACTTTACAAAGTGGAATGATAGAACTTACAAATATACGAGGAGTAGATAGTGGATTGATAGCACTTATGATATGTTTTGGATTTGTCTCTTTGGAGCCATATTTTATCAAAAACCCTATTGAGCTTTTTATGAAACTAGGAGTTGCATCTTATTCAACATATCTGCTACATCCATTTATATTGTCTGCATTTAGAATGATTTATAACAAAGTTCCCCAGTTTAGTTCACTAAACGAAATAATTATAACTGCTATACTTATAGTTACATCATTATTTTTTGGGTACCTTTGTTATATTTTTATTGAGAAAAATTTGATTAAGATTACAAAAAGGTTAGTTGGCTAAGGAAGTTAGTTATATGAAGCTGTGGTGATGATACCACAGCTTCCAAAGCTTATAGTGTTATTATTCAATAAAGTGTGGTTTATTTTGATCTTCAAATAGATGAGCATTGTTACTAAAATTATCAAAAGCCGTAACATTAGAAACATCCCAAGCACTTAAATTTTGATTAAATAAGTAATTAGAAATAAACATAAAACCCATATCAGTAACATTAGAAACATCCCAAGCTCCTATATCTTGGTTAAATCTATTTCTAGAAAACATATCACGCATATTAGTAACATTAGAAACATTCCATGCTCCTATATCTTGATTAAATGTACCAAAAGCAAACATCGCATGCATATCAGTAACATTAGAAACATCCCATGCTCCTATATCTTGGTTAAATAACCTTGCACCACTAAACATTGCATGCATATTGATAACATTAGAAACATCCCATGCTCCTATATTTTGATTAAATAAGTTTACTCCACTAAATAGACTACTCATATCGGTAATAGCAGAAGTATCAATACTTCTAACATCTTCACCAATTTTAATCATATCTTGAAGTTGTTCTTTACTGGTAACTTTAGATATATTTTCTCCATCAGATACTAAATGCAATTGATTCCAGTCAGTATCTCTTATCTCAACAGCTTTAATTTTGATATCACCATCTGTCAGATATTTCTTTGGAACTACAGTGATAGTATCATACTCTCTCACTTCATACATTAAATTATCTGCAAGTACTTCCCATGCTTCATTAAACAAGATACTTCCTTGAGTATGATAGGTTGTCATATTTACAGTAAATGTATAATTATAATACTTTTCAGTTGGATCTAGTTTTTGTCCCTTTTTCTTATATGAGTGAAGATAAAAAGTATCATTATCTTGCGAAGTTCTAAAGTATCTATCAGTATCTTCAGTAAAATTGAAGCTTCTCTCAAGATAATCTGTTGCACTATCATAGTATCCTAAAAAATTCTCTTGAGTCCAATCTTGGTTGAGTGAAACTCCATATACTAAAGCACCTTTGATATAATTATTGTGAAAAAAATCATTAGGATCATCACGATGAGTATAAATAGCTTCCCAACTCCATTCATGAGAGCCTGGTGTTCCAGTATATCTGTATAATGTGTTATCTTCAAAAAGGTAGTCTGCACCAGAATTTGGTACCCATGGGTCATAATAACCAGTCTGTTTATTGTGATCGCTATCATAATAAAATACATAGTGTAATTTTGGATTTTGATTATAAAAATCATTGAAACGTGTATAGCTCAAAGTAATATAAAATATCCTAGAATTAAGGTTATAAGTCTTCATAAAATTAAGATACTCTTCACCCTCAGGAGTCAAATCAGAACCTCTTATATGTTTTGGCTTCATATCTATCTGATGAGGCATATTTGCAACTTCTTGATTTTGAACATTTGTTTCTCCACCACAGCCAACTAATAGAGCGCCAGCGATAACACTTGAGCTAATTAACTTTACTAACATAATAATCCTTTTTAATTTATAATAAATTACATTATAATAAATAAAATTACTAATGGAAAGTAATAGGTAAAATTATATTTCATAATACATATATAATTTACAAATTGTAACATAAAAAATTATCTATACTCTAAAAATATCTGTTTTGACATGTTTAATTTGAGGAAATTGTAAAAAACAGACTTATATATTGAAGTTCCATAAATAGTGAAAAATAAAATCTTATCTCAAGACTCTCTATAAATATTACTTTATTTGACACTAAAATTATCAATACCTATAAAGAACAATTAAATATTAAAGCAAGGGTGTAAAAATTTAGAGCTTATTATCAATATATTAATACTCCATACAAAAACATCATTAAGCATAAAATAATTTTAAATATAATATAGAAAGTATCTGTTGTACCCTCAAATAGATAATTCATTGACAATATTAAAAAGAATGAATTGCGTTTGAATGAAATTTCTGCTTCAGAAGTCGAACGTCGTGAAAATCAAGATCGATTCATGGAAAAAATTAATTTGTCTATGTTGGAACATGACAAGTCTATTGTTGAATTG
>JADGDK010000041.1 GCA_016744895.1 Campylobacterales bacterium
AGTCTTAACAACGTAGACTTCCCTGCTCCATTTTTACCCACAATTGCAATTTTATCTTGTTGCAAAATTCGCATTGTAAAATCTTTGATTAAGAGTTTGTCTCCAAGACTCTTTGTTATATCTTCAATTTCATATAACATCTTTTTACGATTGATATTTTTAGTGTCATCAAAATTTTTCTGCTCACGTTCAAGCTCTAACTTCATCTTTCGAATCGCACTTGGATTTTTTTTGGCATCTTCTCTCATATTTAGAACACGCTGTTTACGACCTTCGTTTCGTTTGAGTCTCGCTTTTACTCCACGACCTAACCACTCCTCTTCACTTTTGAGGTGTTTTAAAAGTGTATTATGTGATTTTTCCATTGAGAGTAAAAGTGCTTCTTTAGCTTTGATATAATCACTATACCCACCCTTAAATGAGCGGATTTTACCCTCTTCTATTTCGATAGAACGGGTTGCAATATTATCCAAAAAATATCTATCATGAGAGATAAATAAAAGTGTAAACTTCCCTTTTAAAAGCAACTGTTCCAAAAACTCTACCATATAAACATCCAAATGGTTGGTAGGTTCATCCAAAAGCAAGATATCTGGTTTTTTCAGCAAAAGCCCTGCTAACGCCACTCTTCTTTGTTCACCACCACTTAAAAGTGAGATGGGTTTGTGTTCATACTCTTTGAGTTTAAACTCTTGTAAAATGCGTTCTATTTTATCATCAAGACTCCAAGCATTATGGGCATCTAAAAAATTTGCTAGTTGTGAATGCTCTTCTAGAAGTTCTAAATTGTCATAATCAGTAGCAAGTGCCTCTCCAATCTGATCATATCTATCTTTGGCAGATTTAAGCTCCTGAAGCTCCAGCTCTATTGCTTGAGTAACTGAAAGTCCATCAGGAAATGTAGGTTGTTGATCTAACATCTCTATTTTAATATTTTTCTGAATGATACGTCTACCGTCATCAAAGTCTAAAATACCTTGACAAATTTTCAACAGTGTTGATTTACCACCACCATTTTTACCAATAACTGCAATTCGCTCATTTTCAGCAATACTAAAATCTATCTCTGTAAGAATTTTATTTGTTTCGTATGATTTACTTAATGTAATAAGGTCTAAAAGTGCCAAAGAGTCTCCAAAAAATTAATCTTGGATTATACCATAAAGAGTCTTCTTGTAAAACTGAGACAAGAGGCTCAGACCAACGAGAGGATTTACCCTTGTAAGAGTAGTGTTACAAAAAGACTAATGCTTTTTAGGGTAATCAAAATCAACATTTTGAGCAACTTGTGATTTTAACAATTTCCAATCTTTGATATCAAACTCCATAGAGAATACACCAGTTGTCGGTAAATTAGAAATTTTATCTTTACAAAAATGGTTGATAAAATTGGTCATGCCTGGATTATGTGCGATTACAAAAAGTGTATCTATATGCATATCAATATCTTGTATAATTTCTAAAATTTCACCCCATGAAGCAAGATAAAGATCTTCATCAAATTGAATATCATTCTCACGATATCCAATTTCCTCAGAGATAATCAAAGCTGTCTTTTTTGCTCGTTTTGCTGATGATGCAAGTATCAAATCAGGGGTAATGCCTCTTTGTTTTAGTACACTCCCCATCAAAGGTGCATCTCTCTGCCCTCTGCTATTTAAAGGTCTATCAAAATCACTCTTGGCATTACTATCCCAACTTGATTTGGCATGTCTGATAATATAGAGTGTTTTCATCTTTAGAGTGCATCTTCCAAATTATCTTCCATACGACTTATCTCTTGCTCTCCAGTATATAAGACGCTACTATCTGCAACTAAAGAGTTATCAGATATTTTATCAGGGTACTCTACATTTTGTAAAATATGTTTAATTGCATTGATACGTGCTTTTTTCTTATCATCTGATCGAATGACACTCCAAGGTGCATGTGGGGTATTTGAAGAAAAAAGCATAGAATATTTTGCAACGGTATAAGCATCCCACATCTCTTGTGCTTTTTCATCTATTGGAGATATTTTATACTGTTTTAATGGATCATTTCGTCTTTTTTCAAAACGTTTTTCCTGCTCTTTTTTACTTACTGAGATATAAAATTTCATTAAAATAATACCAGAATTAACAATCATCTTCTCAAATTCAGGTACTTCTCTCAAAAACTCTTTATGCTCACTTTGTGTACAAAATCCCATCACAGGTTCAACCCCTGCTCTGTTGTACCAAGAGCGGTCAAAAAGTACAATTTCACCAGCACTTGGAAGATAGTTGATATATCTTTGAAAGTACCATTGCGTACGCTCTTTGTCACTCGGCTTTTCAAGTGCCACTACTTTTGCACCCCGAGGGTTCAGATGTTCGGTGATTCTTTTGATCGTACCACCTTTTCCAGCGGCATCACGACCTTCAAAGATCATAAGCACACGAAGACCTTTATCTTTCACATGGTTTTGAAATTTCAGAAGTTCAACTTGAAGACGTTTGAGCTCTTTTTCATAAGCTAATGTCTCTTCTTTTACCCAAATCTGTACTTTATTATTTTTTTCATTTTTACTATTAACCTCAGCCATACATACTCCTTAAATAAATACTAATCTAATTATACTATAAAATATATTTAATATTCAACAAAGTATGTAAAGTATATTTGTCTTTATAGGAAAAATAAAATGTTTAGTAAAAAATTATCCTAATTTAATCATAATATAATACTTACATGGTATAGTTAATTAAATATATTTAATAAATAGGTATAAAATGTATAATTATCTAAATAGCAAAACTGTCCTTTACGTTGAAGATGATGAAGTTGTTTTAAATAATATTTCAAAACTTCTAAAAAACTATTTTGAAAAAGTGCATACTGCATCAGATGGGCAAAGTGGCTATGATGTATTTACACAAAAAGAGATAGATATACTTTTGGTAGATATAGAATTACCAAAGCTTAATGGGATCAACCTTATAAAACAAATCAGAAAAATTGATCAAAAAATTCCTATAGTGATCATCTCCGCTTATACTAAAACTGATTATCTTTTAGAGTCTGTAGAACTTAACCTAAACAAATATATTGTAAAACCTTTTACTTCAAAAAAATTACATGCACTTTTAAAAAACTTAGATGAAACATTTAGAGGTGACGGTACTTATGAACTTACATCGGAAGTTTTTGTCAATAAAGAGGAGTGCTTTGTCACTTTTGCGGGAAGAGAGCATTCATTAACTACAAAAGAGTTAGAGTTTTTAGAAATTTTATCTCTAAAAGGTACTGTTAATTATAATGAAATTGATGAAATATGGCAAGATAATCCCCCTTCACAAGATGCTATTCGCTCTTTTATAAAAACTCTTAGAAAAAAACTTCCTGTAAATCTTTTGAAAAATAAACAAAATTTAGGATATTTTATCGAACGCGTATCATGAAACTAAACTTTTCTGCAAAACAATTAACAACGATTATTGTTATATTTCCACTGGTCACACTACTTTTATATGGGGGTATGTCTTATATATTTTTTTCATATACTCAAAAAAAAGATATTGAACTAGAGCTTACAAACTATAAACAGAGTTTACTTGCTATTGAAAAAGAGAAGCTTATTGGCGAAGTAAACAGTCTTACACAACTTATCGATTATTATGACAGTATCAGTAGCAACAAAATTAAAAATGATGTAAAAATGATTGTAAACGTTGCAAGCAACACTGCAAATAATATCTATAAAAAATATCACAATGTTAAATATGAGCATAATATTAAAGCTATGATTCTAAATGCTTTAGATGAGATACATTTTGAGGAAGATATCGGATATCATTTTTTAATGGATCTAAAAGGCAATGCACTGATACATAATGATGAAAAGATCGAAGGTACAAATATTTTAAATATTCAAGATACCAATGGAAAATTCATAGTTAAAGAGTTTAATAAAGTAATTGAAAATGAAGGTGAGGGGTTTGTAAATTATTATTGGCATTTAAAGCATGAAGATAATAAAACTACACATTATAATATAGCATATATCAAAAAGCTTGAGTGTTATGATTGGTATCTAGGCGCTGGTGAATATCTAAAATTTGCAAATAAACTCACTAGAAAAAATATTATAAAATATATTCAATCAAAATCCCAATCAAAAAATGGTTATTTCTTTCTCTTTGATGCGGATGAAAAGATAATTTTTCATCCACATAAGACAGTAGATATCAACTTAAAAACCTTTAAATCTAAAGGCTTTCATTCAGATGACAAGTATCTATACTATACAAACTATATCCCTAAACGTGATTGGTATCTTGTTGCTGCAAGAAGTCTTAGTGATATAAGAAGTCGTATTAAAGAGAAAAAAATTACAAGTTCTATCAAACGAGAAGATGACATGAATATAAACTTTTATCTCTTAGGATTTACTTGGTTTTTATCACTGCTACTCTCACTCTATCTCTCTTCAATTGTAAGAAAACGACTCGAAAGTTATGAGGGACAAATCAACCAAAATAAAGAAAAACTTATCTTTCAATCTAAACAAGCACTTATTGGTGAACTCTTTAGCATGATTGCACATCAATGGAGACAGCCTATCAATAAGATAGCCTCTATTATCGCTCTTTTAAGATTTGATCTTGAAAATGATAATGTTGATAAAAAAGAGATAGACAAAAGCTGTGAAGAGATTGAAAATAGTATAGAATTTATGTCTGAAACGATTGATGATTTTAGAACTTTCTATAAACCAACCACCAAAACTAAAATGGTAAATCTAAAAGCATTAATTGGGCGATCAGTCTTATTTCTTAAAAGTACAATTGTCAAAAATGATATTAAAGTAGTGCAAGATTTAGAGGATATAACATTTGAACTTTATCGAAATGAGTTTTTACAGGTAATGTTAAATCTTGTCAAAAATGCAGTCGATGCAATTGGAAGTCAAGGCGTTATTGTTATAAGACTCTACAAAAGAACAGATGGAAAAATTATCATCTCTATAGAAAACAGTGGTAAGTGCATCGATGAAAAATTAATTAGTAAAATCTTTGATCCCTATTTTACTACAAAAGAAGATTCTATGGGACTTGGACTCTATATGACTAAAATGATTATAGAAAAACATATGAATGGAAAAATCAGTGTAAAAGCACTAAAAGATGGAACTATATTTACAATTGAATTATAAAAAATTCTCTGTTTTATGCTGACATAACTTTGACACAACTTTAGATTATACTTCGCATAACACTATTGTATATATGGAAAACCTGAATGAAACTTTTAACGCTATTTACTTCAAGCCTTTTATTAATCACAAATATTGCAGAAGCAAAAACTATCAAAAGATATGCATTTGAATCAGCAGTTGTTAAATATAAAATAACTGGTCAAGGTAAAGTAATGGGTATAGATACCAATACAAGTGGAACAAAGTCCCTCTATTTTAAAAACTATGGTAGCCAATTGATAGAAGAGAGTGAACAGACAATTACACAGTTTGGTGATACCAAAGATGAAAGAAGAACACGTACATTAAAAAAGTTTGATGATAGTACACTCTACAATGTCAATTTTAAACAAAAAAAAATTCTTAAAACGACAGACCCCATTGTAAATCAATATCAAGAGATAGAAGCAGATTTAAACAATCAAGGTCACCTTATCTTACTTTTAGAACAAGGTGGAAAAAAAGTTGGCATGGATAAAGTTTTAAATTTAAAATGCGAAATTTGGAATATTATGGGAACAAGTCAGTGTCTCTATAAAAATCAAATTCCTCTATGGATAGAAGCAGATGTCATGGGACTTAAACAAAAAACTATTGTCTCTGATATAAAATTTAATGTAAATATCTCCGATACAGCATTTGAACTTCCAAAATACTCTATCGAGGTTTTAACTATGCAAACTTCGTTAGAAACAACTAAACAAAAATAACCATAAATCAATATATTTCATATATAACATCTAAAATTCTATTATTAATATAAAAGTGTTAACTTGACATAACTTTGACATAACTTATTGATATACTTCTCTTATGTGCTTGGAAAAAGCCTTATAAATACAAAGGGAGAGATCGTGTTACTTGGACTATCTATTATGTTACTTATCACATTAGCATATAAACAACCAACCGTACAGTTAAGCAAAGTTTACTGTAGAAAATAAAAGAACCAAAGCAGATCATACACTTATAAAAAGGAAAGTTGTACAAGGTAGTATAATTTAGATTTTTCTAACTCCTTAGTGCTAGTTTATACGAGAGACATTTTTATAGTTTTACTTGTACTATTTCCTTTCTCTAAGTGTATGTTACTGTTTCAAAAAATTAAATATTAGGAAAAAAAATGAAAATATCAAATAAAGAGATTGCTTTAACAATCCATAAAACACCATCAGCAATATCGTATCTTAAAAAGAACAATAATGAAGAGTTTTTAATTTTAAAGCTTGGAATATTATGTAAAAAATTAAATCTTAAACCTGAAGACCTTGTAGCACTATCTACACTTAAAGAAAATCACCTTGAAAAAGTTGCTTCTTAAGGTATAGATTTTCACCCCTCTATCAATCCAAAAATTCAATTATTGTTATATGCAGAAAGTTAAAATGCCAAAGTACCAATTACTTTGACATCTATTTTTATATACTATTGATGACAACACTATCTGTTGCACTATTACCTTCACTATCTTCTATCGTCAGTGTTAAAATATGCTCACCAACTTCAAAACTATGTTCAAAAACTGCTTCTGTTGATAGTAATTTGTCTGCTACACTCCAAGCATAGTTTAAATCATCATTTCGACAGATTGCACGACCAAATAAACTTATTTTTTCACCTGCTTTAACATTTCTATCTCCACCAATATGTACATTCAAAGGTATATATTCTTCATCAATATTTACCAATACACATACTCTATCAACTGAAGTTGCATTGTGATCATCTCTAACAGTTAACGTCATCTCATATACTCCTTGATGATCATACTGTTGCTCAAATGAACTTTGATCATTTATAATGAAGTCATTTTTATCACTCCATAAATATGAAAGATTTGTATCATCTCCATCAGGATCATAACTGCTACTTGCATCAAATTGTACACTTTCACATGCACAAACCTTAATCATTTCTAAACTATCATTTGCATAGGCTACAGCTTTTGGTGCAAGATTTGGAATGATAAACTCATTGGTACTATTTTCTTCTACTAAAACTTTTTTTATCTCTTGAGTACGCTCTTCACCATTTGGTTGTAGTGTTGAGAGTACTTCTACCCCATCCTCACAACAAGCCCCATCACTACAACCCACAAGCAAAAATGCTGATAATAGTACGGAAGTTCCTTGTATAAATGTCTTTTTCATAACTTTCTCCTAAATTAATTATATATTTTTAAATTTACTATGATTTTATAAGAGTACCTATATGTTATGTCAAAGTCATGTCAATAATGAAAGATATAGAAATTTTTTTCTATTTAGTTTAAATAATTTATTTTTTAATACTGGTAACAGATATAACTATCAAAATAGCTATGTCTGCTACTATAGGGGGTTTAATTTACACTCCTCACACATCGCGCAAAATTAACGCCACGAACAATATCACCTTGAGGGCCATGCGTAATAGCATCATTACCATTTTCATCTACCACAATCGTATAAGCAGCATCAAGTGTACTGATATTTAAACTTTTTGGATCACTACGCTGAGCACCTGCTCCATGAATATCAACCCATGCATTATCCATATATCCCAAAGCACGCCCAAAAGCAACATAGGCTCCAGATTTACCATTGACCATGTTTTCATGTGTAGTACCACTCCAATAAAAACCATAATCATCCTGCCCTGCTTCATTGACGATCTTTGTAGCATTGAAATACGCTGTATCGATTGCTGCACTATTGGAAGTATCTGGTGATTTTGTATAATCAACAATACTTTGAAGCTCTTTGACATTTGGTAATCTCCAGTCACTATGATCAGCCAATGTCAGTGTTTCACAATACGCGATAGCATTATCCCAATCTCCAGCTTCACCGTTATCATTTTTCTGCCACATTAACGCGGTTGCTTCATCTGTAACAGTCTCATCCCCATTATTTATAAAACCATTGATACCATAAGCACTGTTTTCTCTCACACACTGCACATAAAAGGTCTTATCACCATTAAAAAAATTCAAATCATACCCTTTGATACGACCATCAGCAAGATTTACACCAAACATTTTTCCTGTATCTGCTACATACAAAGATGTTGACGCCCACTGTGCATCGATGATTCTCTCCCCAGCAGTAGTATCACCATAGCCAAATTCAAAAACATCAGTATCGATAAATGGATTTAGCCCTGATGTATCAGTATCATCATAACCACTCACATCTTGTCCACTAAAGTCAATGAGTGAATACATCGTTTTAATATCAGGCAATCGCCAATCACTATATCCTGCTTGCGTAAGATTTTCACAGTAAGAGACTGCTTCACTTTGTGTGAGTTTGTCATCTGCATCAATTGTACCATCACCATCGATATCAGCACTATCTTGCCACATCAATGAACTAATATGATCTGTAACTGTCCGATCTCCATTATTGGTGTATGAAGGTGTATTGTTAAGATATGCACCATCTTGTCCACTACGAGTACAGCCTACGCTATTGCCATTTGAATCAAAACACTCTGTTTGATTGGTATGAGGTATACTCGTAGAAGAAGCCTCAAAAGTACCACCTGTTGTTGTAGAGTCCGTAGTGCCAGAACTTTCTGATGATCCTCCGCAACCATTTAGCAACGCTATGGCTGATATTGTGATAAAACTTAACACTATAGATTTTGTATGCATGATATGCTCCTAAAGTTTTGATACGTTAAGTTTATCACCGACAATACAACAAAGGGTATCAATAGGTAAATGGAAAGTAACAGTTAATTGTGTAAGATGAATTACAAGTGAAGAGGAAAATGATTTATTAAATTGGATGCAAGATGCTAAAAAGGTTGAATTAAAATAAATTAAGCATAAACTCCAAAACTGTTCAAGACTTTGTGTCAATTACTGATAGTTGAATCAAGATATATCATAATTTATCTGAACTATAAAGGTGCTGATGATATGCCATCCACATTTTTTAGTAAATAAAAACAATAAGTTCAAAATATTTTTATTTATATTGACATTTTTTTATTTTTTATATATGATACACACATCTTACATACAAAAGGAATAATTATGAAAATCATAATCTCAAAATTTTTTATTGCGACCGTTATTCCTACCACCACCCTTACATTTTAATAATTAAATAAATTTTTAATTATTCTCGTAACCAATCAAACTGTTTAAATATTTATTGTTGTTATAAATAAAGATTCTCTAGGTGCTGCTAAAACGTACTATACATCTAAATATTCTTTAGTCATATAACCCAATAATCAAACAAAAACAACATATTAAATATTTAAAATCAAACTATTAAATCGTACATTGTAAAGGAAATCATGATGCAAAAAATGCATGATATGGATCATAGGATATTAGGAAAAAAACTAGAGTTGTTTATGTTTAGTGAGTTAAGTCCAGGAATGGCTTTTTGGTTGCCGCAAGGTTCAAAGTTAAAAAATAATTTGAAAAATATAATCTATAAGTCTCACATGTTAAGAGATTATGCGTATGTGGAATCTCCAGCAATGATGGAAGACACGATGTGGAAGATATCTGGACACTATGATAACTATAAAGAAAACATGTTTCCTTCCATTGTTGAAAAAAGAGATTATCTACTAAAACCAATGAATTGTCCAATGCATATTTTAATGTATCAAAATAGTATAAAGTCTTATAAAGAGTTACCGATACGCTATTTTGAATTTGGGCAAGTGCATAGAAATGAACTAAGTGGCACTTTACATGGGTTATTTAGAGTGAGAGAGTTTGTGCAGGATGATTCTCACATCATATGTAGACATACACAAATAGAAGATGAGATTTTATCGATACTTGATTTTATAAAATCTTTAATGAACTTCTTTGATTTTAAATATAGGATAGACTTTTCATCAAGACCTGACAAGTCAATAGGCAGTGATGAGAATTGGGAAAAAGCTGAAAGCTCAATAAAAAATGCTTTATCAAAGTTTGGACAACACTATCAACTAAATGAAGGTGATGGCGCTTTTTATGGACCAAAAATTGATATTAAAATAGAAGATATACATAAAAGAGAATGGCAACTAGGGAGTATTCAAGTAGATTTTAATTTACCGCAAAGATTTGATATGACATATATCGATAATGAAGGGAAAGAGAAACAACCTGTGATCATTCATAGAGCTATTTTAGGGAGTATTGAGAGGTTTATAGGTATTTTATTAGAACATCATAAGGGTGTTTTGCCTATCTGTATCTCCCCCAATCAATTGGCTATCGTGCCCATCTCTTCTAATAGCAAATATCAGATGGCATACATCCAAAAGCTCAAAAAAGCGTTATTATTAGATGGTATCAATGTAAAAGTTTATAACGCAGATGATACTTTAAATAAAAGAATCAAGACTGCTGAAAAAGACAAAAACCCTTTAATAGCTATCGTAGGAGATAAAGAGGTAGAGGAAAATAGTTTAAATATTAGAGATAAACGCAAAAAAGAGAATTATCAATCTTCTTTAGAGCCTTTTGTTGAATATTTAAAAAATGAAATGCATGTAGTCATATAGAAAAAGAAAAGAAAAGAAAGATATCAATTATTCTTTTCTTTTTATAATCTTTTGGTTGTTGAATAAAATATCAGTGTATTGCATCAAGCCATACAAAAGGATATATTGATTTTAATGGTCTTTGTTAGAGGTATAACTTTATCTGTACTAGAGCTTATTATTCAATCCTTTAAAATAAATTCTATCAGATTGACACAAAACTTCTAATACTTCCTAAGCCTTTAAATAACAACAACAATAAACCTATTCATCCCCTCTTCATGTTCATACAAAAGTGAATATTGATGCTTATCTACAATATTTTTAGTGATATAAAGCCCTAATCCCAATCCTTTATCACTGCCTTCATATTTTCTATTAAAGACTTTGTCAAAAGAGAGGTTTTCTATTGCTTCACCAGATGATTGAACGATGATACGTTCTTTTTCTATGATGATTTTGGCACGGTCTTTGCCATATTTCATAGCGTTGTCGATGAGATTTTTAAGTGCTATGGACATGAGTTCATAATCTGCTTCTATCTCAAGATTTGCAGATATCTCAATCTCGACCGTATTAAACTCAACCATCAAGATATCAAAAGCATTGTCCAAAATATCAATAACACGATATCTTTTTTTATGAAGTACCATGACATTTGAAGTGACACGTTCTATCTTGGTAAACTCTCCTAGTAGATACTCAAAACGTAAAAAGATACGCTTTAATCTCTCTTGGTTTTTAGGGTCTTCCATCAGATCTGTGATGAGCTTTCCTTTGGCGATGGGTGTTTTGAGTTCATGCATGATATTTCTCAAAAAGAGTTTTCTTGAGTCTTGCAAGGTTGTGATTTTTTTGACAGCATTGTTAAACTCTTTGGATACCTCAGCGATCTCATCTTTGCCTTTTATATCAGGAACAATTTCCAAGTTTCCTTCTGCAAAATGGGCAATTCTTTTTTTCAAAACACTTAAAGGTTTGAGCCTTTGTGCAACATAAAGATAAAAGATAAAGACAGCAAGGTTGATCAAAAGTGCAAGCATGATCAAGTGGTTCTGTTTAGGTTCATAATTAGCATATCTCAGATGTAATTTCTTAGAACGTCTTGGATCTTCTAAGACAAAATAAGCATTTTTATTTTGTAGGTAGATTGTGATACCTTTATTTCTCTTTATGATCTTCGCATCTGTTAAATCTTCCACCTCATCTTCATGTAAAAGCTCAACTTGAAGTATCGTATACAGCCTCTCTTTCGCCTCTATAAAAGGGAGTCGATCCATTCTACTCATATGAAGAATTCGCTCACTCTCATGAAAACGCTTTTCCAAATCTTCTTTAGCTTGATGATGTTCTAAGCGATACTGCACATAAAAAAGCACATTGATCACTACCATCAAAAAGATAAAAAAGAGCGTGATATAAAATATCAGTGAATGTCTGTTGATTTTACTCATTGATCAGCTTATAGCCCATGCCTCTAAGAGAGATAAGATACTTAGGTTGTTTTGGATTTTCCTCTATCTTGGATCTGATACGTCCAATCATGACATCGATACTTTTAAGACTACTCTCAAAACTAATCGACGCTACATTATACAAAAGCTCTTCACGACCAATCACAAATCCATTTTTCTTGATAAAATAAGTCAAAATCTCAAACTCTGCATTTGTAAGATGTAATAAATCTCCATTTTTACGTATCTCATGTCGATCTTCATCCACACTAAAAATAGTAGTTTTTTCCTCTACCACTGGTGCTTTATTTGAGCGTTTGAGTACCGAGTGGATACGAAGTAATAACTCTTTAGAGTCATAAGGTTTAGGAAGATAATCATCCGCACCCATGTAAAAACATGCCGTTTTATCTTCGATATCTGATCGTGCAGAAGAGATGATGATAGGAATGTCTAACTTCTCTCTAACCAACCTACATACCTCTAACCCATCGATATTTGGTAAAGAGAGATCGAGTATCAGTAGATCGTAGTGCTCAAAGTTTAGTTCGGAGAGACCAAGTTCTGGATTTTCAAAGTTTTTGATCTGCATATTATGCTTTGATAAAAACTCACTTATCAGTTCAGCCATCTCCAAATCATCTTCTATCATCATTATTTTGATCATGTTAATCCTTATGCATAAGTTGAAAGTATAGCACTACTTGCACCAGAATCTCCCCCAAATTCAGAAAAAACATCATTTAGTATAGACATAAAGCCCTCTTCTCTATCCTCTTGAGACAAAGTCATCCCCTCTTCTCTAAATGCACCTAGTGCCTCTTTAAGAGCATCTTGTCCATCTACAGAAAGACTGGCAAGTGATGATTGTATCGCCGTACCATCTTCAGAGTCTATACTATTAATATATTCACTAAGAGGATCTTCTCCTCCTCCACCTTTTCCACCACCTGGTGGTGGAGGTGGTGGCATTCCGCCGCCACCCTGTGCACCTTGCATACCTTGCATGCCACTCATCGCTGACATACCCATAAGCTGCTGTGTCATCGCACTTACATCTGTTGATATTTGCATCATATATCCTTTAGTAACCTAGATCATTCATTGATCCATTTGTGAGTTGATTTTTCAACGCTGTTATTTGATCTTCCGTCAAAAGCGCTATAACCTCTTTGAGGTGTGACGCTCTGAGTGCATTTTCTTTAGTACATTTCTGTTCTAAAATCTTGGAAAATTTTTCTATATCAAAACCATTTTTTTCCAACGCACTGACAATTTCCTCTTCTTTTGGTAACTGAGTTGATTTCAAGTTATGCATCTCCTCTTTAAAATGTACTTCCAACAGTTTCAATGCTCTTCTTTGATCGCTTGATAACTCCAAATATACCAATGCTTGAATCACTGGATTTGGTCTTCTCATCATAGGAGGCATTGCGCTATCTGCTTCTGACATACCTGGAGGAGGACCATTTGGTCTATCAAATGCAAAAGCACCGGTTGTAATGGCAGAGAGTATTACTGCCACCATCGCTAATGTAGTTATTTTTCTCATCGTTTTCTCCTTAAAAATATTTCTACACTGATATTTTATAGCGTTAAGTACAACAGTAGGTAACAGTTGGTAAACGAAAAGTAACAGAAGAGGAAACATAAAGTTGAGAAATCTAACAAAATAGATTTCTCAAAAGTAGCGTATTATTGATTCAGATAATTTAAAACAGCTGTTGCACGAGAACTGGCATGTGTTTTTAACTCAGTGATAGCACGTGAAAAATCACTACTGCTATTTAAAAATGTATATCCCGTTCTCTCAGTTGTCGCATAAGGCTCTATCAGATCTGCGTAAATATCATACTTGGCTTGTATAGCAGTCGTTTCAAATGCTCCATCAATCACCTCTTGAAGATAAGCATCATACTGTGCTTTATACGTTGCATCCGCATAAATATTGCCTATCAATGGCCAATTAGTAGCATTAACATTTGAAAAATTCAAATTAGCCGCTCCGCCTTGTTTACCATCTTGCAATGCTTCATTATTATCCCAAGGAATCCATGTTAATAGACTATTGTCAGGATTATTATAGAGATAGTAATTATGTGGCATGAGACCATAAGTATCCCAGTTTTGGATGATACCGTTGACGGCAAGATATTTTAGAAAGATATCAACATCAAAAACTGACTCTAATCCTGTTCTCCAAGAAGCTGCATCTGTTGTACGGCTATCATCGTGAAGTACTGCAAAAAGTGCTTCTATATCTGACCAGTCTTCCTCATCTTCATTGGTTTTTTTCGTAAAATCTTCTGTATCAAATGTACCTTGCGCAAAAGTGGCACTGCCATCTTCTGGTTTATAAAGGTTTCCATCATCATCTGAGAACTGTGTATCGAGTACTTCACCATCAACCTCTTCAACCAAAGTATAAAGTCCAAAGTACTCAGGTCCATCACCATGATCAACATAAAGAGTATAAAAAGCAGTATGTGATACAGCAAGTCCAGCATCTTTGAAGACATCAGAAGCTACTTTTTCTCGTAAAAAAGAGGCATCTTCATAATTGTTTTTTAAACTGAACTTTTTAAATCCATAAAAACGTTGGTTATCAATTTGTGGATACGCATCTTCAAACTCATCAAAATCAAGTTTAAAAGAGAGTTTCAAAATCCCATTTTCCCAACTACTTTGTAAGCTAGAGTTTCCTTTAAATCGTATACCAACACGATACCACTGTTTATCCTCATAATAAACATCTGCCGGCACAAAAATAGGATCTTCATCTGTGTCTATTAAAGTAGTTCCAGACCCGCCAGGACCACCAGCTCCACCAGGGGCTCCATGTCCAGCAACAGTATCTCCACCAAAAGTACCATAGGTTTCAGTCATATCATCCAACATGCTTTGCCAACGCTCTTCAGTCACTACAAAATCCAAACGCTTTACCGCTGAATCATCAAATACTTCATCATGGTTTGGATCCACACTTTTACTATGTGTCTCCTCTGTCCAATCAGTTGCAGTAAAATCTGTATCTGAGTAAGTCTCCGTTGTACTTGTATCAGTTGTTGTATTACTAGAAGAAGGTTCACTTGAACTTCCACACCCCGTAAACAGTAGTGTTAGTGTCATAAGCATTGAAAGCAATGCAACTAAAGTAGTCTTTTTCATATCATCTCCTTAAAATTTATAGATGATAGAAGTTTAGGAAGATAACTACAACGGTGGGTAACGCTTTGTAAATGAAAAGTAACAGCTATTATGACAATCATAGTTGTGCTTAACCGACTCTAATCATATACCATATGAAACATAATTCTTTATATTTCATGATTATCCATACAAAACTTTTGTTAAGCTAAACTATAGATATTAGTATGTTTTTGATATAGTGTAGAATATTAAATAGGTATACCACTGTTTTGCAGCAGTATACCGGCATGTGCTTATTTCATCTTGGGATCAAAGATAAAGTAAGTAAACCGTGTATCTTGTACCTTATAAAAAAGGTACCAAAAAACAAAGTATAAAACAGTAATATTTTAAAATGAAGGCTAACAAAAATGAATAAAATCTTTATTTCTTTTATATTTATAATTAGTACATTATTTTCTTCAAATACTATTCAATCAACTTATAAAAATAAAAAATATAATAAACAAAAAAAAGAGTATATGACACGTGTAAGCAATATCATTATGAACCAATGGGCAAAAACAAAGGCTACAAAACATGGGTTATCTGCCACAGTAAAAATTAGAATTGATAATAAGGGTAAATTAACCTATAAAGATTTAACATCATCAAAAGATATTGATTTTGATAATAAATTAAAAGATACGTTGGATTATTTTCAATATCGTAAATGGCCTAAATATGAATATGCACAATTTATTGAAGCTGAATTTGAATTTAGGGATATGAATTATACAACAAAACCTATCAACCCTATAACTAATATTAAACAATTAAAAGAAATACTCAATGAGTATAAAACTGCCACTCTTAACAAAGATACTGACACAATTATTTCCAATATATATAATAAAGTTTTTTATATATATCCAAAAGCTTTAATGAGAAAACAACTTATTGAAATGTATTCTTTAGAAAGACCTATATTGGAATTAACAGATATGACTTACACTAAAATAGGGAATATTCAGAGATTAGATAACAGATATTTTTCAGTTATTAATTATCAACAAAAAATGAAAATATACACATATATGACAGATATAAAAGAGAAAAAACGCTATTTTGAATATATGAAAAAGGAATATCCTTATGACACTATATTTAAATTTTATAAAAATAAAAATTTTTTTATGTTAACTATGGATACTAAACTTGTCGCAATAAAAGAAAATCAAAATAACTGGAAAATTATTGAAAAAGTAGATGTAAAAAGATTAGGTTTCCCAAAATTTATCCCTAATAAAATTATAAGTCAATTAGATATCAGAATTAACTATCCATAAAAACATAACAATATGGAGAATATTAAACATTCCATTCCTCTCTTGAAAGCAAAGTAAAAAGTCAAGAATGGAAGTCAACTTATCATGATAGTTCCAAATGAATATATATAAAGAATCCGTAGAAATATACTAATCATACGTAGAGCTTTCCTATGAACATAATTCAATCATCGTCTTAACTATAAAATAATCAGCTATAATTTCGAAATTAAATCAAGGAATACATCTCATGCCTGAACAAACTGATACACCTGAAAAAAGTATATATTATGATGAAAGAAGCGTAGCTTTAAGAACTACTCAAAGTCTTTATTTTGTTAAAGAACATGACAAGGCATCTATGCTTGGGTTACTCCTAAATGACTATAAAAATATCCAAGTAGTTATCGTCGTTAAAAGTAAGAAAAAAGCTGATTCACTCAGTGCATTTTTAATTTCAAAAGGGTTTAATGCACTTGCTACTCATGGAAATCATAGACAAGTACAGCAAAAAGAAGCTGCAACAAAATTTAATCTAGGTACTCTAAATATTATTATCACTACAGATATGATTTTAAAAACACTCGAGTTAGAAAATATTAAACTTATTCTTTCTTATGATTTACCAAATATTACACAAGATTATTACAACCGTATCGCTTTTATGAAAGAGTTAGGCGTTTCTATAGTTCTTGTAAGCCCTGAAGATGAGCCGTTACTTAATTATATAGAACACAATATGAAAAAAGAAATCGAAGAAAAAGTCTTAGAAGGTTTTGTCGCTTCAGCAACTCCTACACATACAAGTAAACCCAAAAAAGACAGAAAAGATAAACCTCGACACCGTAAAAATAAGGTTAAAAAAGAAAAAAGTTCATAAACATATTAAAAGCAAGCATTATGAGGCAAGGTTCAACTCTTAACTTTTGTTGAAATAAGTACCATTAGATATCCAACTCAAGCATTGATTTTCCACAAATTGTTCTTATAAATATAAAATATTCTCAAACCTTAATCCCATTTAAGATTAATTATAACTACTATAAGTATAATTCTTTACTTATAAAAAGTAAGTTATTTTAATATTTATTAGATATTAAAATAATCTTTATTTTTAACTATTTTATTAAAAAGGATTATCTCATGTTTAGAGATAAAATTGTAGAGAGCATTCTGGGAAAAACTACACAAAAGAAAAAAAGTAGAGTTCCTGCAAGATTAGATTTTTTACAAAGTGCTACGGGGCTATTTCTAGCCATTTTTATGATTTTTCATATGTTTTTTGTTTCTACCATACTCATCAGTAAAGATTTCATGTATGCAGTCACCAAAGCATTTGAACTTGATTTTTTCATAGACGGAGGCAGTAGTGTTCCTGTCTTTATCGCCATTTCTATTGTCGCTATCATATTTATTCTTCATGCCTTTTTAGCTTTGAGAAAGTTTCCGATATCTTACCGACAAGCGCTTCGTCTAAAGACCTTTTCAAACTTGATGAATCATGGAGACACAAAGCTATGGATTGTACAAGTTGTTACTGGTTTTGCACTCTTCTTTTTGGGTTCGGCTCACCTCTATACGATGATGACAAATCCATCAAATATTGGTCCTTTCGCCTCTGCTGATAGAGTCTATAGTGATATGATGTGGACACTCTACATTCTATTGCTCATTGCTGTTGAATTTCATGGTGCAATTGGTCTTTATCGCTTGAGTATGAAATGGGGATGGTTTGAAAATGGTAATCCTAGAGAAAGTAGAGAAAAGCTTAAAAAAGCAAAATGGATTTTAAGTGGCGTCATGTTGACACTGGGTGTGGCGACATTGATTGCTTATGCAAAGATAGGTGCGGAACATCAAGCACATTATGGAGAAAGATATACTCCACAGGCGGAGGTAAAAAATGAAAATTAAATATACAGATGCACTCATTATTGGTGGTGGATTGGCAGGGCTTCGTTCCGCCATCGCGACAGGGGCAAAAGGCTTAGATACTATCGTGCTTAGTATGGTTCCAGTAAGACGATCACACTCAGCAGCAGCACAAGGTGGGATGCAATCAAGTCTAGGAAACTCTATCATGAGTCAAGGTGACAATGAAGATATCCACTTTGAAGACACCGTAAAAGGTAGTGACTGGGGATGTGATCAAGAAGTAGCACGAATGTTTGTAAACACGGCACCAAAAGCAATCCGTGAATTAGCGGCATGGGGTGTACCATGGAGTCGGATAAACAAAGGTGACAGAGAGGTGGTAATCAATACTAAAAAGACTACCATTACAGAAAAAGATGAAGCACATGGTTTGATCAATGCACGTGACTTTGGTGGCACGAAAAAGTGGCGTACTTGCTATACCGCTGATGCTACGGGTCATACCATGCTTTATGCCGTTGCCAATGAAGCCAAACGGTTGGGTGTCGTAATAGAAGATAAAAAAGAGGCGATATCACTCATAGAAAAAGATGGTCAATGTTTTGGAGCTATTGTACGTGACCTGAAAAAAGGTGGATTAACTGCTTATGTAGCCAAAGGAACCATGGTTGCAACAGGTGGTTATGGACGTATCTACAAACAATCTACCAATGCAACGATCTGTAAAGGTACAGGACATGCTATAGCACTAGAGATAGGTGCAGAATTAGGAAACATGGAAGCGGTTCAATTTCATCCAACACCAATTGTGCCATCTGGTATACTTCTCACAGAAGGTTGTCGAGGAGATGGTGGTGTATTGCGGGATAAAGATGGCTACCGTTTTATGCCTGATTATGAACCAGAAAAGATGGATTTGGCGAGTAGAGATGTAGTCAGTCGTAGAATGCTAGAGCATATCAAAAAAGGTAAAGGCGTAAAGTCTCCTTATGGAGATCACCTCTGGTTAGATATCTCTATTTTGGGGAGAGAGCATATCGAGAAAAACTTACGCGATGTTCAAGACATCAGTAAGACATTTAATGATATTGATCCAGCAGATCCAGCCGAAAAAGGTTGGATGCCTGTTTTACCTATGCAACACTACTCAATGGGTGGAATTCGGACTACACCAAAAGGCGAAAGTGTCAATATCAAAGGTCTTTTTTCTTGTGGTGAAGCTGCCTGTTGGGATATGCATGGATTTAATCGACTTGGTGGAAACTCTGTAAGTGAGGCAGTTGTAGCAGGCATGATTGTAGGTAATTATTTTGCAGATTTCTGTAAGGAGACCAATGTAGTCATCCATACCAATTGTATTCAAGATAAGCTTGATGAAAAAAATGCTTACTTAGATAATCTTTTAAGACTTGATGGAACGGAGTGTATCTATGATATTAAAGATGAACTACGAACCGTAATGCAAGATAAAGTAGGAATCTTTAGAAATGGAAAAGATTTAGCAGAGGCTGTTGAGCTGTTAAAAGATTTGCTTCAAAGAACAAGAAACATCAATATCACTAAAAAACATAGACTTTTAAATCAAGAACTAGAAGAGGCATACAAAGTCCCAATGATGGTAAAAGTTGCGCTTTGTGTTGCCAAGGGGGCAAGAGACAGAACTGAAAGTCGTGGTGCGCACTTTAGAGAAGATTATCTCAAAAGAGACGATGCAAACTGGCTCAATAGAACACTTAGTTATTGGGCAACACAAGATGATCTCGAACCAACTCTGAAATATGAAGCATTTGATATCATGAAGATGGAGATCCCTCCTGCTTTTAGAGGTTATGGACGAAAAGGTATGATTTTAGAAAATCCACTCAGTCAAAAGCGACAAGATGAAGTCGATAAGATCATCGCAGAACATCAGGGAGATAGATACGAACTCCAAGATAAGCTTATGCCATATGAGTTACAAACACTGTACAAAGCAAAAAATCAAAGACTAGGAGATGATGATGAGTAGAGAAATCACCATAACAGCACTAAAATATAACCCTTCTGATGAGAACTCTACCCCTACCTTTGCAGAGTATAAACTAGAAGAGACACCAGGCATGACACTGTATATCGCGTTGACAAAGATAAAAACCTCTATAGACCATGATTTGACCTCAGATTTTGTCTGTAGGGCTGGAATTTGTGGGGCATGCGGTATGGTTATCAATGGAAAACCTAAATTGGCTTGCAAGACACTCACAAGTGAGTTTGAATCTGGAAAGATAGAGCTTTTACCACTACCTACATTTGAGCTCATCAAAGACCTTTCAGTAGATACAGGTTCATGGATGAACAAGATGAGTATTAGGGTGAACAGCTGGATTGTAAGCAATGAGAAAGTTGACATCTCTAAAATAGAACAACCAATTGAGCCAGAAGTAGCTGAAGAAGTTTTTGAGCTTGATAGATGTATCGAGTG
Source organism: Campylobacterales bacterium (assembly GCA_016744895.1). Lineage (GTDB taxonomy): Bacteria > Campylobacterota > Campylobacteria > Campylobacterales > QNZT01 > SZUA-1433. The sequence goes on from JADGDK010000041.1 coordinate 20,953, forward strand.
TGGACTATGTGTCGCTTCATGTTCTACGGCTATTATGAAAAAAGACTTTGTAGGAGCCATTGGACTTAACCGAATAGCACGATTTTCCATCGATCCACATGATCAACGAACCGATGAAGATTTCTATGAGATTATCGGTGATGATGAAGGTATCTTTGGTTGTATGAGTCTACTTGCTTGTGAAGATCACTGTCCTAAAAACTTACCTTTACAGAGTAAGATTGCGTACATGCGTAGAAAGATGGTTGGAGTTAAATAGATATAAATTTTAGAGAAAGCACATGGTGGTTGCTTTCTCAGATAAAAATAATTATGAATTAAACTCTGTCCCTTTTGTTCTTAAATTACAATATCTCATGAAGAGTACTATAATGCTCCCAAAAACTTAGACCACTAAAACTAGATTTTTTATTCCAAGATGTTAAAATAAAAATAGATAAAAAGGGATAAAATATGAGCGTAAAAAGAAAAACATACAGTGCGGATTTCAAAGCTAAATTGGTTTTGGAGGTTTTAGAAGGTGAGAAAACTGTTAACCAGATAGCAAGTAAATATGAAGTGCTGCCAATTAGCTTAAAAAATTGGAAGAAGCAGTTTTTGGAAAATATGTCACTTGCATTCGATAAAAGTTCAGTTGTTAAAGAGTACAAGGAAGAGATTGAAATCCTCCAAAAGAGTAATGAAAAAAAAAAAAAAAAAGTTGGTAATTTAACGATAGAGAAGGATTTTCTTGAGGGAAAGCTCGTAAGCTTGGTATCATCTAAAGAGCGAAAAGCTCTTGTTGATACTAGGCATACTTTTTCTCTAAACAGACAATGTAAATTACTAAATGTAAGTAAATCAACTCTATATTATCAACCAATTAAACCATTTAGCAAAAATAGTGACTTAAGATTATTAGATGCAATCAATAATATTTATTCAGATTTTCCATCATATGG
>JADGDK010000042.1:0-14569 GCA_016744895.1 Campylobacterales bacterium
AAACCTTTTGTTTGTTCATTTTTTAAAAACAGGGGACTGATGTTTGAAGCTAATGTGTATTCACTAAACCCTAAAGACTCTCCATAAGTGTTCAATTTTAACTTCAACTCTTTGACACCAAGTTTTGCCGTATCGTCTACAAATATGACACCATCAAGTTGGTTTAACTCTGCTTTTATCTCATTTATCGCTTGAAGTAGAAGCTTTTTATCATTGGTATTTAAAAGGATCTCTATATCATTTGCAGTGATCCCCGCACCTTCTTTTTTGATAGCAAATTCTGTCATCCCTTCAGGTTTATACTTTTTTAAAAGCTCTTTTATCTTTAAAACGGTCTCATCGATACTCAGTGTTCTTACTTTTGGTGTATTTTTAGCACTAAAAGAGAGTATGGGTGTGATATATCCATCTACAAAATTTACAGGTACTCTATCGTGCAGTTCAATGTTAAATTGAAATACACTCTGTTTTATCTCTATATTCTCTTCATTATCAGTTCTAAGACCTGTTCTATAGGATACAGACTTTAGTGCAAGCTCCTCTTTATGTTTCAAAAGAATTTGCTCAATTAGTTTTGTTTTCTTATGGGTTAAGGCAAGATCATGATCGATATCAAACTTCCCTTTGATATAAACTCTATCACTATCAAAATCTGGAAAGAGTTGATAGCGCATGTTCATGATGATCAAAACTGTAGATATAGGAACAATGACCATAAAAAATAGAAGGAATTTGCCTCTATGCTCCACAATTTTATGTAAAATCTTTGAGTAAATATTTTGCGCTTTACTCCAATCTAACTCTTTATCGTTTTTATCTAAAATATGGAGTGAATGTAGAGGTAAAAATACAAAACTCTCTAAAAGTGAAGTGACAATCAAGATACTGACCACGATAGGGATAAGTTTCAAAAATTCCCCTATCTCACCACTTAGCATAAGCATGGGCATAAATGCAAATAGCGTTGTGACAGAGGATGCCATAACAGGGATAATAACCTCTTTGGTTCCATTAATGGCTGCTTGAAGCTTATCATCCCCCATACTGATATGTCTTTGGATATTCTCAGCAATGATAACGGCATCATCTACAAGAACCCCAATGATAAGTAGTGCTCCTATTAGCGTTATCATGTTTACACTATATGGCGTGAGCCATAATATGCCCACACCAAATAAAATAGCAGTAGGTATTCCCATAACAACGATAAAAGCGACTCTTTTGTTGATCAGTAGATAGAGTGCAAGTGTAACCAGTATAAGTCCAAACATGATTCCTGAAATCACCGTATTTAATCGATTTTCGATATAGATAGAGGTGTCTGAAAATGTCCCTACACTTACATTCTCATATGCTTCATCTATATGTGTTACGAGCTCTTTTATCTGTGTAACAAGATCAATGGCATTTGCTTTCTCATTTTTATACAAGCCTATCTCAATATATTTTGAACCATTTAATTTGGAGATGATATCTACCTCTTTATATTTCTCTTCTACCGTAGCGATATCACTCAAATAGAGAGTTTTATTATCAATTTTTAATAAGGTATCAAGATAGTGTTGTACCTCTTTTTTACCGTTAATTGTTGAGAGATAGATATGACCTTTTTTATCATCTATTCTACCCATGGGATAGATATAGGAGAGTTGTTGTATCTGACTAAATAAAAGAGACTTGTGTATTCCATAAAGTTCTAATTTTTTACTATCTAAAATTATTTCATAGGTTTTGATTGTACTTTGGTAAAGATCAACTTTTGATATATTGGATATTGAAGAGACTTGTGTTTTTACGCGATCTGCTATTTTTATTAAGTCATCTTTGGTAACACTATTTGACGATACCGTTATGCTTATAAGAGGATATGCCCAGTCAATGATTGAAGCGATGGGTTCATCCATATCTGAGGGAAGATCTGATTTATTATTGGAGATGACATCTTTGGCTTTATTTAAAATAGAGGTTTTATTACTCCCTTTTTCTAAAGTCATAACAATGGTAAAACCACCGTTTTTGATATAGGATTCAATCTTTTCTACACCATTTAAAGACTTTAAACCCTTTTCAAGTTTTACAACGGCCATTTTATTCAGTGTCTCTACACTCGCACCGACATAATAACCACTGACAGCTATCTTATCGATATTGATAGGGGGATAAACATCTTTTGGAATAGTTTGGTACGTGATAATCCCAAATAAAAGTAAAAATGTAAAAAGCGTATAGTTTAATCTAGCACGTGTAAGAAAAAATCTTATAATCGCATCCATAAAATTCCTTTTTATTTTATAGCATGAGTATAAAATAAAAAAATGGGGGAAAATGGGGATTTTAAATATTATCTTGAGATTTTTCTCATTAGCAACTCCAAAGGCCCATATTTTTCAGTCATTAACCATATATTTGCAAATAAAATAGAAAATAAGCTAAAAATAGCTGCATATATCAAAGAAAACTCCAATGGAAAAGTTCCTAAGGCTGGTGCATATTCAAGATAAAAAGGAATGATACCCAAAATCACATGGGCAATATAAAAAGTAAGTGCCATTTTACCGGTATTCTCCAAGGCATGTAATACTTTACTGTTTCTATATTTATTTGAAAGCAGTATACAAAAAGAGACTATCACCAAAGATATCGATATCCCATTTAGTATATACAGAGGTAATGGAGGAATTGATTCTGTACCAAATATGTATCTTAATTCATTGACTAAGGTATTGTTGTCATTGGTAAATAATAATAGTGCTTTAGAGATTACATGTGTCGATATAAATAGTATAAGGTTATAGAAAAGTATTTTTTTTAAAAAACGCTCATCTCTAATATCTTGTTTGCCAAACCAAAGACCAATCAGCATAAATATCACCCAAGCAAATACAGGATGAAAGCCATTAAACAATAGATTTCTAAAAAAACCATCAACAGTCCAAAATCCAATATATTCTAAAGTATCATATTCCCAACCTATATCATAATCTAAAAATAGAAACAAGCATAGATACAGCACTCCAAAACCAAAAGCACCCCATAAAATATAATTTAATTTTTTGTTTATAAAATAGAGGGTAATAACCATATAGATACTATAAAAATGTAAAATATCTGCATCCCATACAGTTGCAAATAAAAGCCCCGCGACAAATAAGAAAATAGCTCTTTTAAGTATCCTATTTTTAATCTGTAATAACCTTTTATGATCATTTTCTCTTAAAGCACTTTTACTCATCAATGCTATACCAACCCCTGCTAAAAATACAAATAAAGCAGAAGCTTTCCCCTCTAATGAGGCACTTATATAGTGTAAGTATACATTACCTTCACTCCCTAAGATAAGCTTAAAATTGACAATTATCATACCGATTAGCGCTAAAGCCCTTGCTAAGTCTATTCCCTCTATTCTATTTGACATAGTAAACTCTTTATATTTATTTTGCTCCATTATAAAAAGAAAAAAAGGGGAAAAAGGGGGATTAAAAAAAGTTTTATATAATAGTGCTATGGAAGCATTAAAAAATATTAAAATATTATATATAGAAGATGAAGATTTTATAAGAGAGAGTGCTGTTGAGTATCTTGAGTTTTATTGTGATCATGTCTATGAAGCCATCGATGGACTTGATGGCTATGAGAAATATAGACAAGTCAAACCAGATATCATTATCTGTGATATTATGATGCCAAGGCTTAATGGTCTAGAACTTATTGAAAAGATTAGAAAAACTGACAAAACAACACAAATTATCGTTGCTACGGCAAGAATTGATACAGATTTTTTACTTAAAGCAGTTGAACTTAGACTTGTAAAGTACCTCACTAAACCTATCACAGAAGATAAACTACTGCCTGTTTTAGCAGAAGCTATAACGCTTATAAAAAATGAGAATACAAATATAGTAAACTTTGACAATAATTGCCAATTTGATACTTTAAATAAAACACTTCTACAAGAGAACAAAATTATTAAATTAACCAAAAAAGAGCGCTTGTTTTTAGAAATTTGTGCAAAAAATACAAACCGTGTGCTCACCTATAATGAGCTTGAAAATTATGTATGGGAAGGTTACATGACACAAGATGCTATGCGTTCTGTTGTAAAAGAGCTCAGAAGAAAACTTCCTCAAAATACGCTTGAAAATATCTCAGGTATTGGATATAAACTCAATATATTATGAAATTAGTTCTCTTTTTTTTACTCTCTATCACTTTATCATTTGGCTCTTCCATAAAGAGTGTTGAGATATTAGAAGATAATCCTCAATTAAGTTTTAAAAATATACAACAGAATACAAACTTTAAAAAAACAAAACACTCTCTAAAGAGACGTTCAAATAGTAACTATTGGATAAAAATTAAAATAGATGAAAAAAAACTGCTAAAAGAGAAAGCGTACATCTTAAGGGTACATTCAAGGTTGGGTATCAATAGCTTTAATTTTGATAAAAATATAAAGCGAGACTATTTTGATGAAGATATTATCTACTTAGATCAGGAGAATTTAAAAGAGATCTATTGTAAGGTAAACAATCATATAGGCTTTGTTGATGTGTTGTTTGAAGTTTATGATAAAAAAGCGTATTTAGAATCCTATTTTAATAAAATGGTCTTTTATGGACTAGCTTACGGTATCATATTTTCTGCATTTCTTTACTATCTTGCTTTTTATATATTTAATAGAGAAAAAAGTTTTATATACTACTCTTTGACACAGTTAAGTATGCTCTTGATGTTAGCTATGCCTAGTAAGTTTGATACAATCCCTTTAGTGGCTGTTTTTGTATTTTCAAACCTTTTTACAAAAGAGTTTCTCAGTACCAAAGATTACACCCCTAAACTTGATAAATTATTGACATTCATGATATATTTTTATATATTTGATTTTTTGATTGGAAATAGTATCAGTGATAAGTTTCCAACTTCTATATTTTTATTAGTATATTTAGTGGCTGCTATTATAATTTATAGTCAAACAAAATTTAAACCGATACTCTTTTATATTTTAGGGTGGAGTATTATTATCGTATCATTCATCCTTATAGATTTTCAATTTTTCATTACAAATTTATTGAGTAGTTTTGTTGAACTCAATATTTTTATACATATCGTTACTCCTTTGGAGTCTTTGATACTTGCATTTGCACTCTCTTATAAAGTAAAGCTTTTAGAGGAGAAAAACCTAGAAAAAGAGAGACTTTTAATACAGCAAAATAAGTTAGCAGCCATGGGTGAGATGATCAGTAATATTGCCCATCAATGGAGACAACCTTTAACGCACTTAAGCTATATCTTGATGAATATAAATAGTGCATTCAAACATAATAAATTAGATGAAGCATACCTCTTAAACAAAACCAATGCCGCTACAAATCAACTGAAGTACATGTCCAATACTATTGATGACTTTAGAAACTTCTATCTACCTAAAACAAGCAAGACAGAATTTAGTGTAAAAAAGGCGATAGATAATGCTTTAACAATTGTTCATACCTCTTTAAAAGAAAATAGTATCCCTTTAAAAATAACCGGTGAAGATTTTAAGATCAATAATTATGAGAGTGAATTTTCACAAGTTATCTTAAATCTTATAAGTAACGCAAAAGATGCTTTAATTGAAAATCACACTAAAAATCCAGAAATAAATATAATCATAGAACAAAACAAGCTTATTATTAAAGATAATGCTGGTGGTATTGCAAAAAAAATAAAAGATAAAATATTTGAACCCTATTTTACAACCAAACCAAAAGGCAGCGGTATCGGACTTTATATGTCAAAAATAATCATTGAAAAACACTTTAATGCTACGCTCACACACCAAAACTGTCATAAGGGTAGTTGCTTTATCATTCAACTATAGTGTACATAATCCACTAAAAAGACCATCCTGAAAGTACTATTTTTACTCTTTTCAATGATGCATATGCAAGTAAGTACTATGGGTACAAAAGATAATGGTGATGACAATCTGGACATTGTTGATTATCTTGGTTAGGGGGAGAGTATGATCGATTATGATAGTAGTGTCTCTAAAATAAGTATCAGATTTGCTTACTCTAAGGGAGTTTTTTTAAATTTATGACAAAATTAAAAGCTTACTTGATAGTTTTTAAAAATTAGATTTACAAACGAATAAAAATACTATATTTTATATTTTCTTTATTCCATCATTAACCTTATTTAACAGATATAAAAGCATCTGATACTCTTCTTTTGTCAGTAAACTTTCTATCTTTTTATTATTTGTCATTGCCAAAGGAGTAATCTGCTTTAGTAATTTTTGTCCTTCACTGGTTAACGAGACTAACTGTTCTCTTTTATCTTGAGGATTTTTTTGCTTTTTTACAAGATTATTTTTAATAAGTCTTGCAATCATCCTCGTGGTACTTGGTTCATCACCCAATGTATAATCAGAAATCTCTTTTTGTGTCAAAGCATCAGTTTTAGATAGTAATAGTAAAACGCCAAACTGATGAGAGGATGCAAGTCCAAACTCTCTTATCTCTTTATCCAAGTTTTTGCGCATCTTTAAGTGGATGATATGGAATAGATGTCCTAATGATTGTTTTAAGTTTATATCTTTCATAAGTAAATTATATCATATCTAGCATAAAGGCAAATACTTGTCTTTAACAAGTATTTAAGCTTAGTTTCTTTATACTTGTTAAAGACAAGTAATTTAAAAAGGAAAAATCATGAAAAAAACGACAATTTTAGTAAGTGTATTAGCAGTAGCAGGACTCTTCTTTGCTACAGGATGTTCGAAAGAGGATTTTGGTTCTCGTATGTTTAGTAAGATGGATAACAATGGAGATAGTTTTGTAGATAAAAAAGAGTATATAGAAGTCTCGACAAAAAGATTTGAGAAAGTAGATGACAATGATGATAACAAAGTGACTTCAAAAGAGGCATTTGAAAATCGTTTTGCAAAAAAAATGCCTGAGATTGCAAAGTCGCTGTTTGCAAAATATGATACTAACAAAGATGGTGTGGTTGAAAAGAGTGAGATGCTACAAGTGAGTGAAAAATCGTTTATTAAAACTGATAGCAACAGTGATGGAAAACTTACAAAAGATGAGATGAAAGTATATCGTCAAAATGAGATGTTCGACAAAATGGATGTAAATAGCGACAATGCCATCTCAAGAGAAGAGTTTCAAAACTTCAAATCACCATTTGCTAAATAAGAAGAGAGAAGATGAAAAAATTATTTTTAATAGCGACTTTAACACTCTCTCTTTTTGCAAGTACATATAGCGTAGATCAAAAAGCGTCAACAATTCAGTTTAAAGCTAAAAAGTTTTTATTTGTAGGGGTGAGTGGAAATTTTTCTAACTTCAGTGGAACCATAACAGTAGATGAAAATAGTCAGTTATCTAAAATTGATGGTTTGGTTTCTATTGACTCGATTAATACAGAGGATCAAGAGAGAGATGACCATTTAAAGGCGGATGACTATTTTTACATGACAAAGTTTCCTAATATCAAGTTTAATTCTAATGAGATCGTTGAAGAAACAGTTAAAGCTACTGTGAGTATCAAAGGGATAGAAAAAGAGCTTAGTTTTAAAATAGATAATCTTTCTATCTCTGATGATAGTATTAGTTTTTCATTGGTTTCAATGGTGGATAGACAACAATTTATGTTAAATGGTTCGATGAGTGGTGTGATGGCAGACAATGTAAAAGTAACTGCCAATATTATCGCACTTAAAGAGTAAAGATTTATTTTTTTCACTAGCATATAGGAGTTTTTAGATGCATCAAAAAATAGAAAATGATTTAACCCAGAAATTTAGCAAACCAATTATTTTCATTCATTGGCTATCAGCCATAATGATTTTTGGACTCTTTGCTTTAGGACTATCCATATCAAATTTGGAAGGCACTGAAAAGTTAGCGTTATTACCTATTCATGCGACAGGTGGTTTTATACTTTTTATACTTACCGTTATAAGAAGTGTATTGTTTTTCAAATCAAAGAGACCGGATGATTTAAAAACTGGCTCAAAGTTCAATGATAAGTTAGCAGTTTGGATTCATAATATACTTTATATTTTTATACTTCTTATCGGTATCAGTGGGATCGTAACAATGCTGGTTGGAGGATATGGGGATGCTTTAGATTCAGGGGATTGGAAACAAATCCTAGATAGAGAAGTGTTACCTTCGTTAAAAGCACATGTTGTTTTATCATACTTAATGATGGGATTGGTTTTTATGCATATTGTGGGTGTGATTAAACACTATCTGCTCACAAAAGAGAATACTTTAAAAAGAATTTGGTAAGGAGAAAAAATGTTTCTAAAAAAGTTTATGAATTTTCTAAGTGAAATTGGTACGATCATGTATGTGGGTGGTATCTTATCACATATCATTATTGGTGCTGTTGTGGGGCATCCTGATGCACAAACGGCTTACAACGTCTATACTTATAAAGAGTTAAGTGCTTATTACCTGATATTGCCAGGAATGGGACTCAAAATCTTATCGGATCTCTATCTCTACTACAGTTACGATGTCAAGCCAAATTGGCTGAAAGTCAAACTTGCCATGATGGCTTTTTTGGCAATCAATGCTTTTGTATTTTTAGTACCGATGATGCCAGAGCTTCGAGAGTTGGCTAAAAGTGCTATGGACTCTGGAACGGTGTTAAGTCAAGCTTTTTTTGATAAGTTTTCAAAAGAAGAGATTGTTGGTATCTCAAATTCACTTCCATTACTCATTGAAATTTTGATGGGATCATTTAGACCAAAACTCTTTGGTGAGAGAAAAAGTTAAAAAGGACAATAATGCGTCTCATCGCTTTTGGCCTTTTAATGGCTTTGACTGTTACCTTACCTGCTTTTGCACAAAAAGTCATTACTGTTGGAGTAGTGACTGATGGACCGTTTTTAGGTAGCAAACGGGCAGTGACTATGATTAAAAAAGAGGTGGATATACTTACTAAAGGTGAGTTTGTTGTTCGTTTCCCCAAAAACAAACAACACCATGGTGCTTGGTCTAAAAGTGGTATAGAAAACGCTTTACAAAAACTCTATAAAGATCCTGATGTTGATATCGTTATTGCTTTAGGGTTTAGTACAGCTGCACTTACTGTTACGAGATCTTCTTATCCCCAAGCCTACCTTGGTTTCAACAATCATCCATACCAATGTCTCAGGTGCACCACTAAAGGGTAAAGTATCGGGCAAAGAGAACCTTACCTATATCACTATCCAAGCTGATTTAAAAGAGGAGTTAAAAACCTTTCAAAAAATAGTTCCTTTTAAAAAGGTAGCATTAATCAGTGATGCACTGATTCCAAAAGTGATGCCAAAGATTAAAGACTTCGGACATAAAGCAGCAAAAGAGTTGGGGATTGATCTTCGTGTGATACCATATAGTGGACATGGTACAAACCTTGTATCAAAAATCCCTCATGATATGGATGCTGTACTCATTGGCGCATTGCCTAGGATGCAAGATCAAGAGGTGTCAAAGCTACTCCAATTGTTGACACAAAGAGGAGTTCCCACATACTCCATGGTCAGTGCACACTTTGTCAATCTAGGTGCATTGGCAAGTGCCATGCCACTTTCCAATCACAATCAATATGCAAAACGTTTTGCTTTAGGTATCCAGTCCGTTTTATTGGGTGAAAAGCTAAAAGATTTAAAAGTGTTTATCAATAGAGATAGAACACTCAATATCAATAGAAAAACAGCAAAAGCTTTAAATATCCCCGCATCGTTTGAGATGTTATTAGAGTCTAAAAGTGTAGGAGTAGAAGAAGATCAATCGGTAAAAAGTTGGGATTTGAAAAAGGTTTCCAAGCATGTGCTTTTAGAAAATCTTACTGTTGAAGCATCAAAGTTAAACGTGGATATTGGGAGTGAACAAGTGCAGGAGAAAGAAGCACAACTCTACCCTCAGTTAGCACTCAATGTCAATCATCAACATCGAAAAGATACGGGGCTAAACACTATAGCCACAGAGAGTGGTAAAGCATCACTTAGTTTAAATCAAATCTTATATGACCCTTCAACATGGGCAAATTTAGATATCGAAAAGTTACAACAAAAAACACGCAATTTAACCCATAAACAGACTCAGCTGGATATCTTGGAAGATGCAAATATCGCTTTTCTAAATGTCCTCAAAGCAAAAACATTGAAAAAGATACAAGAAGATAATATGCAACTCTCCTTAAAAAATCTAAAGTTAGCAAAAAATAAAGCAAAAATTGGTTCCGCAACCAATGCTGATATCTATAGATGGGAGAGTGAGTTAGCCAATGCACAAGCAGATTTTTTAACTGCAAATGCAGATCTTAAAGCCTCTACAGAGAGATTAAACCAACTCTTGAACCGTCCTTTATATGAAACATTTTATATCAAAGAGGATGTCTTAGATAATCCTATACAAATCTTGGACAATGCTGATTGGTATAGGATGTTGAGTGATAATGGCAAGTTTACCCATCTAAGCAAAGCATTTACAGCATATGGGGTTAATAATGCACCTGAAATTGCAACCTATCTTACACAAATTTCAGTGCAGAGAAGAACGCTCAAGCGTGAAAAACAGCGATACTATATGCCGACATTGAGTCTAAATGGAGAGTATTCAGATACCTATCATGATAGTCGTAGTCGTGATTTTTCCCAAGAGGGAGAAAATGACTGGATGGTAGGGGCAAATATGTCACTTCCGTTATATGAGGGTGGTGGAAGAACACACAGTGTCAACCACGCAAAAATCACACTGAATCAACTCCATCTACAATTACAAGAGACCAAGCACACGATTTCACAAAAGATAAGAGATGCACTTCGCAAGGTACAGGTTTCAAAGTTTTCTATAAAGCTGAAACAAAAAGCAGCAACAGCGGCAGAGAAAAATTATGATTTGGTTTATGATGCGTATAGTAAAGGTTCAACAGGGATTATTGATCTTCTAGATGCACAAAATGCAAAAATCATCGCAAACTTAAATGCAGTAAATTCAACATATCAATTTTTTAGTGACCTTGTGAAATTACAACGTGCTATAGGAAATATAGATTTTTTTGTCAGTGATGATAACCAGCACTTAGCACATGTAACAGGGGAATAATAGTGAGGAAAAAAGTATGAAAATAAACTATGTAAAAACGGTTCTATTGATAGCAACGCTTGCTTTTATCGGATGTAACGATAGTGGTTTGAAAGAAGCAGTCACTAAAGAGCTTAGACCAGTAAAATATGTTACGGTACAGACCAATGAAAAAGGCTTAGTGCGTACATTCTCAGGCATTTCTAAAGCACAATATGAAGCAAAACTTAGTTTCAGAGTCAATGGTGTAATCGAAAAAATCAATGTACAGGTGGGGGATGCTTTAACCCATGGTGATCTCATTGCAAGGATTGATAGGCTCCCTTTTGAATTAGAAGAGCAGAAGGCAAAAGCATCACTTGCCCAAGCCCAGGCAGATCGAAGAAACAGTGAGTCTACATATCAACGTATCAAAGAGTTGTATGAAAATAGCAACACTTCAAAGTCTGAACTAGACTCTGCACGTGCCATGGTAGAATCTGTGCGTGCGCAGGTGCGTTCGGCTAAAAAAAGTTTGCGCTTAAAGCAGCTTGATTTGGCATATACTTCGTTAAAGACTCAGCATAATTGTAAAGTGGCAGAGATACTCAAAGAGGAGAATGAAAACATCAAAGCAGGTGATCCAATCGCATTGGTGACTTGTGGCAAAAAGAGTGAAGTTGAAATCTTAGTACCCGAAAATCTCATAGCAGAGATTACAAAGGGGATGAAAGCAATGATTGCTTTTGATTCAATTCCTAATGAAATATTTAAAGCAAGGGTTAGTGAAGTGAGTATCAGTGCAAATAGCGGTGTCACCTATCCTGTGATTTTAACCATAGAGAATCAAAAAAAAGCATTACGTTCAGGCTTAACTTCTGAAGTGACTTTCCTATTTTCTTATAAAAGTCACACAAAGAAATTCTATCTGCCTCCGATTGCTGTAGGGGAAGATAGTCAAGGAAGATATCTGTTTATACTACAGGAGCGTGAAAACAAGAGTGGGGCTGTAGTGCAAAAGCAAAAGGTACGTATAGGAGCATTGACTTCAGAAGGGTTAGAGATTGTTGAAGGGATTCAAGCAGGTCAAAAAGTCGTTACCGCAGGTGTATCGGTGATCCATGATGGGCTTGTAGTCAGGGTGGATTAGCACATGAATTTAACACAATTTGCCATACATCATAATCGTTTAGTCTACTTTTTGGTATTTGCATTCTCTATACTTGGGATTCTTACTTATTTTGCACTGCCTAAAGCACAAGATCCAGGATTTACGATTCGTACTGTTGCAATTACTACACATCTTCCCGGTGCAAATCCACAAAAAGTTGAAGAATTGGTAACGGATAAGATAGAGCAAGTTTTGATGCAAATGCCTGAGCTTGATTTTATCAAAAGTGACTCACAAATGGGTATCTCTGTCATCAATGCAAATTTTAAGCAAGAGTATAAACAGATGCAACCCATCTTTGATGAGCTTAGACGCAAAGTAGCGTCTATCGAAGATGAGTTACCAGAAGAAGCCAAAAAGCCGATAGTCAATGATGAATATGGTGATGTGTTTGGCATGATCTATACGCTAACAGGAGAGGGATTTAGTTATAAAGAGTTAAAAGATGCGGCTGATGAGATTAGAGATAGACTTTTATTGTTAGATCAAGTGGCGAAAGTAGATATTCATGGTGCGCAAGAAGAGGTCATTTTTGTTGAGTACAATAACGCAATGCTACAAAATCTAGGTATCTCTTCGATGACACTTAAAAACACACTGAAATCTATCAATATATTAAGTTCAGGGGGTAATATTTTACTAGATTCTGAGAGAATCACCTTAGAGCCTACGGGGAACTTTGAAACGATAGAGGATATAAAAAAAGCGATTGTTGCTATTCCTAACAGTACGGAGATGGTCTACCTCAAAGATATAGCCAATGTCTATCATGGATATAAAGACCCTAAACAAAGTGTAGTACATGCAAATGGTAAACCTGCACTGGCAATTGCCATCTCAATGAAAGATGGTGGTAATATTCTCAATTTGGGAAGAACACTTAAAGAGGAAATGCCCAAAATACAAAACCGATATCCGCATGGGCTTGAGTTGGAAGTAGTAGAATTTCAACCTGATCTTGTTGAAAATAGTATCAATAAGTTTATGTCAAATCTACTGCAAGCGGTGGCTATCGTTTTTTTAGTCATGTTTGTTTTTTTAGGATTTAAAACGGGTATTGTGGTGGCACTCTTGGTGCCTTCTGTGATGGCTATAACCTTTGTTTTTATGGATGCTTTTAGTGTGGGAATCAATAAAATGTCATTGGCTGCATTGATTATCGCCTTGGGTTTGTTGGTAGATAATGGAATCGTGATGGCTGAGGGTATCTTGATACAGGTGCAAAAAGGTGTTGATAAAATAGAAGCAGCTATCACCACAGGAAAAGAGATGTTGATACCACTTTTAACCTCTTCTCTAACGACTTCAGCTGCATTTTTACCTATTCTTATTGCAAAATCTTCTGTAGGAGAGTTTACGGGTGATATCGCAAGAGTTGTCACCATGGCACTTATCTTGTCATGGTTTATCGCTTTAACATTTATTCCTCTTTTTGCTGCAAGTGTGATAAAAGTAAAATCAGCATCAAAAAATCAAAAAGATAACTTTTCAGGAATTGGGTATAGAGTGTATCGAAAAATATTGCATATGTCTTTGCGATATAAATATCTGTTCTTAGTACTGGTCGTAGGGCTTTTTGTCTTAAGTATTAAAGGAATTGGACTTGTACCAAAAGCATTTATTCCTAGTTCTACCGATCCTATTGTCAATGCAAAGTTTGATATGCCTTTGGGTACTTCGATAGAGACTACAGAACAAGTGGCGTATGATATCGAGCAGTATATACAAAAGCGTTGGCGTGTAACAAAAAAGGAGCAAGAAGAAGGTAAAGAGGGTGTTGTAAATTGGGTGACATTTATAGGGACTGGTGCTCCAAGGTTTGTACTAGGATATGATCCTGGAACACCAAGCGCAAGACATATTGCACTTGTAGCCAACGTCACAGATTATCGTTTGATTGCAAAGTTATCCAAAGATGTACAAACATACATACAACACAAATATCCTGATTTGCAGGTACAGATCAAAAAGCTAGAGAATGGTCCGCCTGTTGATTATCCTATTCAAATTAGAGTGTTAGGAGAAGATAAAGCAGTTTTATATCGATTAGTTGAAGAGATAAAAGCACACATCAATACGATGCCTGAAGTGGATTCAGTCAATGATAGCTGGGGAATGCCAACCAAAAAACTGTTAGTCAAAGTTGATCAAGAACGTGCATTGAGAGCTGGCGTGACGAGTGAGGATGTGGCACTCTCACTTAAATCAAATTTTTTAGGGACAGATTTAACCCAATTTAGAGATGGCAATGAACTTATCCCTATCACCTTAAGATCTACATCATCCAATCGTCAAGATTTAAGTAAATTGGAGGCTATTACTATATACTCTTCAAATTCACAAG
>JADGDK010000042.1:14579-21400 GCA_016744895.1 Campylobacterales bacterium
CTATTAAGCTCTTTCTTCTAGTAAAACACCGCTCTTAGCAGTATCTTGACTATTTAGCTCCTTCAAACGACGGGATAGATTGAAAGAGATTACAGTAAATGTACAGATAGCAAAAGGAGTTACTGCAACAGAGGTCAATAACATAATACTCCCTTGGTTACAGGATAATGTAAAAAATTGGCCTTTAGGGTATACGTTTGAGCAAGGAGGAGAGTTTGAAGCTTCAGGTGATGCAGCTGCGTCGATTTTTTCAGGCTTGCCTATTGCTGGGATTATCATACTTTTGTTGTTGATAGCGCAGTTTAACTCTATCAGAAAATCGACTATCATACTCTTAACCATTCTTCTTGGTTTGATTGGTGTTACACCTGGATTACTAATCGCAAATACAATTTTTGGCTTCTTTACGATTCTTGGTGTGGTTTCACTCTCAGGTATTATTATCAATAATGCTATTGTCTTACTCGATCGTATTAAAATAGAGATAGAGGAAAATGGTTTGAGTGAACAGTCAGCTATTTACGAGGCTTGTCAACAGAGACTTCGCCCCATACTATTAACAACTGCTACGACCATTGGTGGGATGTTACCATTATGGCTTTCACATGATCCGATGTTTGAGACGATGGCTGTTGCAATTATATTTGGACTTTTGTTTGCCACGATTTTGACATTGGTATTTGTACCTGTGTTGTACTCCATACTGTTTAGGGTATCGTTTAAGAAAGGGCAGGCATGAAGCTTTATAAACTGATATTTTCTGTTTTACTATTTTTAAACCATCTTCATGCGGATCAAAATAGTACAAGCTTTTTAGATGCCTTAGAGGCACAGGCAGTTAATAATGATAAGTTTAAAGAGGGGAGAACGTACTTTTTTTCTAAACTCGATAAAAATACTGAAGAGACAAAAAATATGTTTGGCGCGATACTGCGAGGAGATACCTTTGGGATTATCCCTTATAAAACCAACTTTATATTGCCCCTATCTTGGTCAAAAGATAATCCTACACGTGTATATGAGATGAATCCTGAGGAAGCTGCTCCCACCACCTACTCGAAAAATATTGAAGTAGAGTTTCAATTAAGTCTGCAAAAAGAGTTAAGTTATAATCTCTTTGGTTTTCATGAGTATATCTTTGCAGCCTATACGCAAAAAGTATGGTGGCAGCTTTATGATGCGTCAGGTCCTTTTAGAGAGACCAATTATGAACCTGAAATATTTACGATTATTCCAAGCTCGAAGAAGATTGATGAATCATTAGGCTTAAAAGCGTTTAAATTTGGATTTGTACATGAGTCAAATGGAAGAGAAGGATATCGTTCAAGGTCTTGGAACCGCCTCTATGCTTCAGGTATGTGGCAATGGGACAATCTATTTTTAGCAACAAGACTTTGGTATCGTCTCAACGAAGATAAAAAATCAGACGCATATTATGCACATGAAGTGGAAAACTCACTATTTGTGGTAGCTGAAAGTGATAAAGATGATAATCCTTATATCGAAGATTATCTGGGGTATGGTGACATAAGAGTGCAATATTTTTATGGGAAAAATAAAATGGGACTGCTTTTGCGAAATAATTTTGAAATGCATAAAGGTGCTATTGAGCTAAACTACTCCTATCCTTTACTAAACTCAACCAGTAGCTTTTTTTATGCAAAACTGTTTGATGGCTATGGTTTGAGTTTGATCGAGTATGATCAACATGTGACAAAAGTCTCTTTTGGTATTTCATTTTCTAATGAACTTTTTTAAAAGCCTATTTCACACTATTTATCTTAGAAAGTAAATATGCAAAACTTTGGTTTTTATCTAAAATCTTTGTATCTTGAACTAGAGTAAGATTTATATTTTTTGTGTCAGTGTATTGAGAGTATTTTAATATTGAAATTATTAACTTTTGATATGGTAGCTCTGTACAATTTTTTTCAACATTCAGTGATTGATTAAATGGTTTTATATTAAATTGTGAAAAAGTTTTATTGATATCATAAGTGTAAAAATATTTTTTATCTTTAAATATTGCTAAAAATTGAGTATTATTTTTATCTATAACTCTTGGGTACATGCTTTTGGAAATATAATGGTTTAATAGCGGATTTGAAGCATTAATATCATTTTTTTGTAATTTTAAAAAATTTTGATCTTTTAAGATAAATAAAAACCCTATAACATATAAAAGAAAAATTATTAGGATTTTAGTAAAGATAAATTTTGTTTTTTTTGTGGATAAGAATTCGATAAAAGGTAAAATAATACTAATCAATAGAATAAATAGAGGTATTAATATATCATAGCGAAATAATATATTCACAAAGACTGCAACAAAAGTTTTTATTGTTGATGAAATATTTTCTATTGATGTTGCTTCGTATGGAATGCCAAGTATATTTAATGATGTTTCATAATACAGTGTTAAATAATAGATAAAAAATGCAATAGCATATGGTAAAAATTTTATCAATATTTTTGAAAAATTATCAATATAATTAATCACATTTTGATATTTATACTCTTGTACAGCCCCTTGTAGTGTTTTAAATCTTTTTTCAAAATCTTTTTTTTTTATTTTAGATTTAGATGGGAAAATATAAAATCTAATTTTGTCTGTTGAGTTTTCTTGAATAGAGTTAATTAGTTTCTTTTTGAAGTCATTAAACTTAGTTCTAAGATTTGAATAAGATGAAAAGGGAGATACTATCTTATAATTATAGGTTTTTATAGTTCCATCACATTTGTTAACAAGGTAGTATATGGTGATATTTTCTGTTTCTCCATAAGAATTTGGATAGATAAAGTTTGTTTTTTTACTAAATAGCTCATAGATTTCTATTTCACTTTTTTTATGTATATTGGTTTTTAACCAAGTGGTTGTATATTCAAAACTATATTTATCATAACATTCAAGTCTTTTTATAAGTGTAGAGACTTTATCCGAAGCATTCATTAGTTAGCTACCTTTTAAGATATATTTAATTAGATCGGCATAATAGAATAAATATATAATTTAAAATGAAAACAGCTCAAATTGTACTAAAGTGTATAATAAGGATATCTAAAAACATACCCTTCATCCAAAAGCCTTTGATTGCTAAGCTTTTTGTTTTGTGAAGTTCCCTCTTTGAAAATAGCCTTTTGAGGGGTTCTCAAGTCATAGTATTTAGAAAGATGTAAAGCGAGATCATACATAGATAAACTATCATGATCTGTTGCTAGATAGAGATCATGTCGCAACACATCCTCAAACTGTCTTTTGAGTAAAAACAGAAGCACCTCTACACAATCTTTGCGATGGATACGATTGGTATAGTACGGTGGTTCATACTGTATAGGTTCACCATTTTTAAGTTTCTCTACGATGTGATTTCTTCCTTGTCCATAGATCCCTGAAAAACGAACCACACAGTTTTGTTTGTGATGTGCTAAGATACTTTTTTCAGCTTCTAGTAGGATTTTACCTCGATAATTTGTAGGATTGGTAGAACTTTTTTCATCTGTTAGTTCTCCTTTTGATTGTGCATAAACAGCAGTTGAAGAGACAAACAAAAAAGAGGCTTTAGGATTTTTAGCTGCAAAAAGTTGCAAGATATTGGTCACACCTGTTTGAAATAGATGTTTATATGCCTCTTCATTTCGACTATTTGGTGCTACGACTAAAAGCACATGATTAAAATCTACATTGATATCTTGTAAAGCTTTATGATCTGTTATATCTGCTTTGATATAGATTAGTTTTTCTTTCTTCGTAGGTGGAGTTCTCTTTAAGACTGAGACTTCATGTCTCTCTTTGACTAAATCGTTAGCTACTGCCATACCAAGATCACCACTACCGATGATTAATATTTTTTTACGCATCTTTATCCTAACATCATATTGATAGAGACATTGTAGCTTTTTTATCTATGATGATTTCCTAAAACTCCTTCGCATATACAAAAATAGTGGCAAACTTAGGGAATGATAGCAGATACATTCCTTCATGTACAGGGACTATCTTCCTAAAAACTGGTATCATGTAAACCCCTAAGAGTCAAACTTTGCTGAGGATGTACTCTTAGGGAAATAGGCTATCTGGAAATTTTTTCCAGATAGTTTTACATATTTATCGGTATTTTAAATGTATCAAGTGTGATCGTAAATGCAACGATACTTGCGCCCATCTTTACACCTTCAAAGATATCTTTTTCACTCCAGCCAAGCTTTTTAAGTCCTTCGATATCTGCCTTTGTCACCGACTGTGCATCTCCAGTTGCTTTGACGATAAAGAGTAACATTGCTTTATCTTTAGCTTCAAGCTTTGCGGTAGTTGGGTCTTTTTTGATTGTGTTGACTTCATCAGGGGTGAATTTATACTGGTTTATCAACATACCCTCATTGACACCAACACAGTAGTGACAATCTTTTTGACCACCCACAAGCATACGCATCATCACTATCATCTCTTGTGAAAAGTTCTCATTGGTATAGGCCATCTTGACATATTCCCAAGAGTTTTTGAGTATCTCTGGACTTACCGCTTGATGTTTCAGTGCATTAGGTACCATGCCAAATACCCCTTTGACTTCATCATAGACTTTTTTGACTTCTCCTGTTGCCTCTTTTTCAGAAACGATACTGATCAGTGGTTCTGTTATTTCTGCTTGTGCAGAGATCACGAGGCTTGACGCCATAGCCAGTGCTGTTGTCGTTTTTTTAAGCAAACCCATTTGCTTCTCCTTGATTTTAATAGTTGCCCTTATACTTTATGTACCAAATAGTACAAAAATAGATAAAAAATAAGAACACTTCTAAAAATCTCTACTAGATTTTTAAAGCTATCCTTTTATTTAGTCGATAATCTCTGCAATACTTTGTACAATATCTGTAATCATCTCTTCATCAACACCTGCTTGAATCGTCACTAACAGACCATTCATCGCATTTAAAAAGCGTGAAGCAAGTATATTGGATGCTAAAGAAGCGTGAATTTCACCGTTTGCTTTGCCCTCATCAATAAATTGTGTAAAAAGTGCAGAAAAATAGCGATACTCTACAGCCACCTGCTGACTAAGGTCTGGATATTTTTTATAACACTCCTGTCCAGAGTTTACCACCAAACACCCTTTTACCTCACCTGTTGACTTTAACTCCTCAATCGTCAAATGTAGGACTTTTAGCAGTGCTTGTTTAGGACCTAGTTCCATTTTCAGCTGCTGCATCTGTGTAAGCACCTCTTCTCTATAGAGATCAAGTGTTCGTGAAAAAAGTTCTTCCTTACTCTTGAAGGTATGATAAAAACTACTCTTTTTAATCCCCATAGTAGGTAGTAGCTTATCTAGACTAGCATTGTCATAGCCATGCTCCCAAAAATAGTGCATGGCTAATCTCACTGCTTCTTCTTCGTCAAATGCTCTTGGTCTACCTCGTAATTGTTTCATAAAATAAATTATAGACTAATCAGTACATAAATGTCAAGAGTTTTTTGTACTGATTAGTCTAAAAATAAAAATTCGTAAGTTTAATGACCTACTAGCGCGTTATAAAGATGATCTACACTCTGTTCTATTATTTTAATATCATGATGGGTTTTATGGTAAGCATGTAGTCCAAAGATCGTTGTCACAATAAACTTTGCAAAACTTTTAGGATCTACGGTTGTCTTACCTTGTGCTTTTGCCTTGTGGATAGTTTGTGTCAAAAGTGCTTCTATCTGGTCAAAGAAAGCCATGATATGTTTTTGGATTTTTTCATCATTGTGCGGAATCACGAGTAAAGTTTTGACTAGTAAACAGCCGTTGATCTTTCTGTTTGCAATGGTTGCGACAATGACATCTTTGAGAAATGTTTGGATATTTTGTAATGCATCACCTTCTTTAGTCAAAATTGCACGAATATAGACAAGGTTTGTAGTAGTGTACTGATCGATAACAGCATCAAAAATCCCTTCTTTGTTACCGTATAGGTTATACAAACTACCTGGTTTCAGACCTGTTACCTCTACAATATCTTTGATCGAAGTCGCTTCATAACCATTTTCCCAAAAAAGGTTCATAGCATCGGTAAGTACTTTTTCAGGGTTATATTTGATGGGTCTTGCCATATGAAATTCCTTATATAAGGGTAATTATAGCAGATATTGAACGAAAATTCAAAAAACTCTATTTTATTATTGAATTTTAATTCAAAAACTGTTATAGTTGTTATTGAATTCGAATTCAATAACTTTTACTAAGGAAAAAAATGAAAAGAGAACTACTTATAAATTGGACAACGGATAACTTAGACACTGCAATGCATATGGTCTTACTCTATACCTATAATGCAAAAAAGTTAGGCTGGCTAGATGAGATTACGTTACTTGTCTGGGGGGCATCACAAAAGCTAGTTGCAACCAACAAAGAGGTACAAGCACAGATCAAACAGATCGAAGATATCGGGATCAGAGTGATCGCTTGTAAAAAGTGTGCCGAAGATCAAGGGGTAGAAGATAAACTTCAATCTTGTGGTGTAGAGGTTTTTTATACGGGTGAAATCTTAACACCTTGGCTTCTTGAGAAAAAACCATTTTTATCGGTGTAACAAAGCGTATTCAACCAAGATACTTAAGTTAAAAGTATCTTGGTTGTTGTCTCAATTATTACTGTAAAACATGATCTTAGTATTGAAAAATATAGAGGTTATTTACAATATAAAGTTATCTTTGTGGAAGGGTTATCTTTTTTTTAATGTCATATCTATCGATAAATACATCTACATATTCATTTAGTATATCGTCGGGTAATATTAATGCTTCTTTCAGACCAAATATATTGATAAATTGTGGTGGCATTATTGTATGT
>JADGDK010000043.1 GCA_016744895.1 Campylobacterales bacterium
CTCAGGGCCTTACGCAAGTTATATAAGTTTTGTTGGTGGAAATGAACATTATGCTGAACAAAGTGAAAGTTATCATGTGCGTTGTGTAAGAGGTACGCCAACAATATTTAATATGATTAGAAATGACACAAAAGAAATTGTTGTAGACCATAAAAGTGCACTTATGTGGCAGGATGAAAGTGCTGTATTAAACAATACAGCAAATTTTTCAGATGCAACAATTTATTGTGCTGACCTTAACTTTGCTAGCTATACAGATTGGAGATTACCAAATGCAAATGAATTATATAGCACTATAGACCATGATAGAAATGATCCTGCTGCAGGAGTAGATGGTTCGGCAAATAATTTAGCATTTCAATATGTAAAGATTGATGATTTTACTGGATGGGAAAATCAATACTGGTCTTCGACAGAACGACTAGACAATAATGAAATGACCACTCTTGAGTATAATCATGGACATGATTATACAGATGCTACAAGTGCTACAAATTATGTACGTTGTGTAAGAGATATGCCATAATTAAAAGAGCTTTTTTGCTCTTTTAATATGTTTTATTACTGCTTAAAACTTAAACCTATAAACATAAATATTTTTTATATATATAACTATAAAGTAAATATTATCAACAAATATGTAAAAAATAATATTTTTAGATAATTATATTATGTTTTTTGAACTAATAGTTAAATAAAATTGCATAAAAGGCACCTTCTTTGCTATTATGATCACTTATAATTTAATAAGGAGATTTCAATGAATGGCAAAATACTTTTAGGTGGTGTATTAGTAACTACACTACTCTCAACCAATACATTTGCACAAAAATGTGATATCAAAAACTATAATCATTATAAAAAATATCATGGTAAATATCATGGACATACAAAGGTTATTGACCTTGATATACAAAATGATTCAGAAGTTGATATTAAGATAGATGAATTTATTGAAAGTTTAAACAATGATGATTACCATACATATGTACTAAAAAGAGTAATCAATAAATATAAGTCTGATAAAATTTTTGTCAAAGTAAAGAAAAATCATCAATATAAATATAGGAAACACCATAAAAGAAAAATCACATTTGTCATCAATAAAGCTTGGAACTCTGCACCAAAGATAAAACTAAAAGGCGAAAGTGTTA
Source organism: Campylobacterales bacterium (assembly GCA_016744895.1). GTDB lineage: Bacteria > Campylobacterota > Campylobacteria > Campylobacterales > QNZT01 > SZUA-1433. The sequence continues at coordinate 1,155 of JADGDK010000043.1, forward strand.
TTAACCTTGCTGTTGGTGATGATTTTATCGATCCAGGTGTAAAAGCAAAAGATAGAGAAGATGGAAGATTAAAAAAATATGTAGAAATTGAAGGTGGACCAGTTGATACGTCAATTGATTCAACATATACATTAATTTACAAAGTGACAGATAGTGAAGGACTTGAAAGTAGTGTAGAGAGAACCGTGATCGTAGGAAGTGGGGAAGTCGTTGCTACAAAACCGATTGCAGTTGATAACCAAAGCTTTGATATAGAAGAGAATCTTCCAGCAGGAACGATTGTAGGGACGTTACAATACCAAGATGGAGGATCGGATATAACTTCTATTATTTCAGATGGATCATTTAGTATTGATAATATGGGTGTCATCACAACAAATGAAGCTTTTGATTTTGAAACAGCGGCTTCTTATAGCGTGAACTATACACTTTCGAATGAGCTTGGAGATACAAATGGTACACTTGCTATCAATGTGATAGATGATACAACAGAGGCTTGGCATACACCTACAGCAGGTGAAGCAGAGAGATTTGTCAATTATTTGCAAACGTGTACCACTAATATAAATAATCATGATCATTTACTTACAGAACCTGAAGCAAGAGATCTTTATAATAATTATTATAATCCAAATACTGGTATTTTAAGTGAATTTTATTATCCTTCTGGAGTTTTATTTTGTAAAGGCGATGATATACCTGCCTTTTCTATTGTTCAGGATACCGACCGTGTAGCGATTAACTTTCAAGATATGAATGTTCCAAGTCTAGATGGATTACATAACCTTAAACGTAGTAGTACTCTAGTATTTACAGGCATGCACAACCTACATAATATCAGTGCTTTAGATAATATTGAAACTGCTTCTACAATATCTTTTAAAGATTCTGGAGCTGATGTTGCTGTTGAAGGATTTAATAATCTAACAAGTAACTCTTTTATAGATTTTGACAATACAGGTTTTACTAAAATTTCTGGATTTAACGCATTGACTAATAACTCAGAAATAAATTTCATAAATAACCTAAATCTTACTGAAATAAGTGGATTTAGTGTATATGACGGACAAGGTAATGTTACACTCAGTAATAACCCTTTGCTCACTGTCAATCCATTTTAGGATAAATATTGCATAAATAAATAACTGTAGCAGATATCTTGCTACAGTTATCCCAGCATTTAGTTACTTTTTAATCATTCAATAAACATTTTCACTCTATACTCTTTATCATAAAAGTAAAGGAGTCTTTATGTTGAAAAGATTTTTAACACCCACATCTAAAACAAACTATTTTCTGTTAGGTATTTTTGTTGCTATCTTAATTGCAACTGTTGTAGGAAAGGCATTTTTATTTTTTAGTGCCGTTGTTTTTTTTATCTATTTTACGGTGATCCTCTCACTACACTTTAAAAATAAAAAAGAGTCTAAAATACCAAGACTTAAAATCATTAAGACTAAAGAGCATAAAGATCTTGTAAAAATAAAGAAAAAACGACTCTATGAGGCTGAAAAAAAACATGAGATTATAAACAATCAATTTGCTTATATCAGTGGTGTTTGGAAATTGAGTAAAGATCAACATAAAAGTTTTATTACTTTTATTGAAAAAAGGGCATATAGTGATCTTTATACTAAAATGACTGCCTCTTTACTACCACAACTTATAAAAATGATTGATGCATGTTTAGCAAAAAAACAGGTCGGTTGTAAACGAGATGTAAGTAAACGTATCAATGAATTGGTGATAATCATGAAAGAAGAGATAAAACGTAAAAAGAGTAAAAAAAGTGAAGATTTTGAAACCATGAGTCAAGTCTATGATCATCTTATCAATGAGTTAAAATGAAAATGTGCTACTATTAAAATAAAAGGATTTCACATGACAAAGTATTTAACACTTCTATTTTTATCTTTTCTAATGTTTGGGTGCTCTTCTAAAAATATGTCTGTTTCAACTGTAACACAAGAGTTTTGGAATGCGCAAAAACAAGATCGTATTGATACTGCAAAAGAGTTGACGGTCAAAGAAGATGCTAAAAAAACAAAACTTTATGAAAAAATTAAAATTAAATCAGCGGATTTTGGAAAAGCTAAAGAAGATGGAAATAGTGCAACCGTACCTACAAAACTTTATCTTAAAGATGACAAAGATATTGGTGCGGTAGATTTTACTACAAGTCTTAGCAAGACCGATAAAGGTTGGAGAGTAAACATGGATAAAACCAAAAGAAGTCTTTATCTAGCTCTGAGTAAACAAGTCGCTGGTAATTTAGGCAATATATTTAAAGAGAGCCTTGAAGGTGTCGATAGTGTAAAAACAATCTTTGGTGAATTTATTAAAAACTTTAAAGATATCATTGAAACTAATAGTAAATAAGGAAGAAAATTGTACACAATATTAACATTACTTTTTATCATTATCATAGCTGGGGGTTTAGTTTGGGCATATTTAAATTACTTGGGAGTCAAAGGTGAAAGACTTAAATTGATCAACCAAGGTATCTGTCCAGAGTGTAAACAACAAACTATGGAAGTTATAGATCAAAAGGGTGGAGGCTGTTCAGGTACCTCTTTTGTGGAGTTTAAATGTACTAATTGTGATTTTGCAGATAGTTACAATCTTGGTGGTGGAAGCTGTGGTGGAGGTTCTTGCAAGGTATAAAAAAACTATATAAGTAAAATATAATTAAACTTTTTTCTCTTTTTGCCGATTTTGTTTATGAATTTAACAATTCACAAATAAATTCCAGGTTGAAGGAGACCTCCCCCATGAAAAGAAATTCCCTAGTTACAGGTATTGTATTATCTACAACAGTCAGTGCTGTTTTAACAGGCTGTGGTGGTAGTATTGATAGTTTAGTTGAAGAGATAAAAGATGACGTAGTAAAAGAGATAGCACAGTCATCTATTAGTGGTAAAGCAATTGATGGTTATTTAAAAGATGCGGTTGTCTGTTTAGATTTAAACCAAGATGGTTATTGTCAGGCAAGCAGCGAACCACTTACAACAACACTTAATGATGGTTCATTTACATTATCAATTAGTGATATACACAGAACACATGAAAACTTTGATGAAGCATTACTTTTAGTATTTGGTGGAGTGGATGTAGATACTGGTAAAGACTTTAGAGGTAAATTGTATGCTCCAAATGATGGAAGTGACTTACTTAATGTGTCACCGATTACAACATTGGTTGCAAAAAAATTAGAAAAAGAGTTAAAAGCAGAGAAAAAATTAACACGCAAGCAGATTAAAGAGAGAATTAAAGCAGCAAAAGAAAAAGTTGCAGAGGCATTAGAGATAGATGAAGATCAAATTGGTCTTGATCCAGTAGCATTTCAAAAAGAAAATAAAGATGATAAACTCATAAGAAAAGCGTTACAAGTACAAAAATCAATTGAAGCTTTGATGTTTGCTGCAGGAGTAGAAGATAGTGAACGGAAAGATAAAATTGAAGATGTTTATGAAGCACTTGCTGAAGGTTTAGATGATCTTGGTGGAGAAAAAGGCTTAGATAAACTTTTTGAAAAAGCGGCAGAAAAAAAGCAATTTAAAGAGATGTTTCAAGAACAAGATCATGATTCTTTGTTGGCTCTGACAGATGAAATTACACGAAATATTGATACTGCATTTGAGGGATTTGATCAAGATGATGATCAACTTGAAAAAATTGCAGCAATTACAGAAGATGTATTTACTCAGATTGAAGATAGTTCAGGTGATATTTCTGGCATTGTATATTTAAAAGAGAATGATGAAAAATTTAAAGATAATTTTAACTGGGATAGAAAACATATCGTGGGTGATCTTGCATATTTAGATGTAGATGCATCTACTGAATTAGTTGAAAGTATCATAGCATTGTTTCATGGTAACGAAAAGATAAGACCAGGAATCTTATTTATCAAAAAAGAGAGATTGAAAGATGCTGAAGATGAAAATTTAAAAAAGCTCTACACTATAATCAAAAACTTTGAAGCGAAATTAAAAGAAGAAAAAGAGAAAGAACAAGCTGATAAAGATAGTAAAATTGTTAAAATTCAAGCGCCAATGAGTATCTATATACCAGAAGATGATGGATATGAAGTGGTTACTTTTAATGCCAATAATACACTTACATTTCAAGAGTATGAAGTTCAAAAGGATGGAACATTCATGCTTGATGACAATGAAGATAAAGGAGAAAATGAAGACTTCTTCTATAGCAATGGAGTGTGGAAACAAGAGCAAGAAGATCGAGAAAACTACACACTTGATGCAAGTGGAGCAATTATTCTTCCTGATATGAATGAAAAAGCTTATCTTGTAAATGAAAAAGATATTTCTGGTTTAACAAAAGAGTTGTCAGACTTTGGTATAGATGTAAAAATGCCAAATGGTGCAAAAATGAGTTTTATTAGAATTGAAAAAGTTGATGATACATATTCATTATACGAACCTGTGCGAGATTATAGTACGCAAGATGCGATGCCATATACTTCTATTTCTGAATTTATACAAGGACAATGTCAAAATAGTTGGTTTATAGGTAATGACGAAAGTGGACTTGCATTTAAAGGAACAGCTACCAGTGATGGTCAATATGTCTGTGATGGTTCAGCAAAAAGTGGAGAATTAGTACTTGCTACGAGATATTCATTTGAATCAAATTTTACACAAACTGAAAAAATTTCCGGAAAGTGGGAGATTAAAACACTTGAAGGTGGTGTAGATATACTTGTTGTGAAACCTTATGATATTAAAAGATTTGAAGATCAAGATGATGAAGTACGTTATCCTATATTTTCAATGAATGACTCAATGCTCTATAGAGGTTCTTTTGAAGAAAAAGGTGCCAAACATACGTTGCCTACATTTAATAAAATAGCAATGGATGCAATTACAAAGTCTATTACTGAAAATTGGAATGAAATACAAAATGATTTTAATGCAGAGTTTGAGTTTGACAGAGGGGAAGATCAATAGATCTAATTAGTATGATAAAAGGTGATAAAGATAGGAAAAAATCCTATCTTTATTTAACAAAACTATATAAAAGCTTAATCTCTTCAGCCCAGATACTATCATCAATAGTCTCTAATACCATGGGAATATCATCTATTCGATCATCATTCATGATAAGGTCAAAAGCATCAAGCCCAATTTTACCTTTTCCTAAACTATCATGACGATCAACACGAGATCCAAGCTCTGGTTTAGAATCATTTAAGTGCATACCCTTGAGATACTCAAATCCAATGATATCATCAAATTCATTCCATGTTTTATCATATGCTTCACGTGTACGGATATCATATCCTGCTGTAAACATATGACATGTATCGATACAAACTCCTACTCTACTTTTGTCTATAGAGTTGTCAATGAGGTATCCAAGATGTGTAAAATCAAATCCTAAGTTGCTTCCTTGTCCTGCTGTATTTTCGATGACTAAACTGACATCTTTTGTTTTTTCAAGTGTCTCATTCATGCTTTGTGAAATACGCTCTAAACATTGTTCTGTACTTAGCTGTTTTAGATGACTTCCCGGATGAAAATTGAGTCTATCAAGTCCAAGCTGTTCGCATCTTTGTACTTCATCTATAAACGCATCCAATGACTTTTGGCGTTTTTCTTCTTCGGGGTGTCCTAGATTTATGAGATAGCTGTCATGTGCTAATACATGTTTAGGTAAAATTTCTGCTATTTCCAAGTTTTTCTTAAAAAGATTAATAGTTTCTTTTTCAAGTGGTTTGGCAACCCATTGTCTTTGATTTTTAGTAAAAAGCGCAAATGCTTTTGCCCCTATCGCTTTCGCATTTAATGGTGCGTTAAATACACCTCCACTTGCACTGACATGTGCTCCTATATATTTCATTATTTTAGCTCTCTTAGTTTAATTAAAATGTTGCTCTTTTTATCTTTAAAATAAAGACCTTTATTTGTAACCTGATATTTAATTTTGTATTCATCACTGATGAGTTGTTGTACAAAACCTGTTGCAGTTTTTGTAAGATTTTTTCCACTAAATATAGGTTTTTTTTGAAGTATGTTTTCTATAAAATCATCGGGATAACTCCCTACTAAAAAACTTTGGTTAAATCCATGTTTTGTATTACATAAACTTCCAACACAGATATCATCTTCATTTTTTTTAATTTTAAGATCTAAAACGGATTTTCCCATAGCAAGTACATTTAAATGCATAGACTTTTCATAGTTTACTAAAAATCCAGTATCGGAAAAGGAAAACTTTTTAGTTTTCATAGTCACTTTATAACTTGTTGATTTTTTCTGTTCCTCTATAACTTCTTCTATAACTGACACTTTCTCAACTTGAACCTCTGGTTGCGAAGGTACAGAAACTTTTGGTGCCTTAGAAATTGGTTGACTTGGTTTTTGATCTACATATTTTGGGATACACCCTGTAGTAAAAAAAGCTAAAATAGCTAAAAAAATATATCTCTTCATAGATACTCCTACGTGTAATAAAATTGCATAGTAACATACCTTTATTTAGTGATACCAAATCAACGAGTTTTTAGGTGTTTCTTAGGAGAAAATGAGGTCAGATTTGATATAGAAGCAAAATTTAGATACAATCGGCGACAATTTTAATCGTAAGGGTAATAAAAATGAATATAAAAACAGAGAAAATCGATAGCGCAAATAGCACAATTACGGCTACGATTTCTAAAGAGTTTATTGCAAAAGTAGAGACAGTTCTTGCAAATGCAGCAGCCAAAGATATGAAGATTGATGGCTTTAGAAAAGGAAAAGTTCCAACACATGTTGTTAAAGCACGATATGGTAGTAAACTTAATGAAGATGCTAAAAATGATGCACTTAGAGAAGTATATGAAAAAGGAATTTCAGAACTTAAATTAGACCCAAGCGCAGTTATTGGCGAGCCAGCGGTGAAAAAATTTGAAGAGAATGAGGGTGATATTGAAGCTGAGATCTCTATCTCTACAAGACCTGAAATTAAAATCGAAGGTTATAAAGAGTTGATCCCTGAGATTACAAAACCAAAAGCTGATAAAAATGAAGTTGATGAACGTCTTAATGAAATGCTTAAAGCAAATGCAGCAATGCAAAAAATTGAGAAAAAAAGAGCTTTAAAAAGTGGTGATTTTGCACTTTTAGATTTTGAAGGTTTTGTTGATGGTGTTGCATTCCAAGGTGGAAGTGCAAAAGCATATACGCTTGAAATTGGAAGTGGAAATTTTATTCCAGGTTTTGAAGATCAGATGATTGGTATGAAGCCAGATGAAGAGAAAGATATCACAGTTACTTTCCCTGAAGAGTATCAGTCAAAAGATCTTGCAGGTAAAGAGAGTATTTTTAAAGTGACACTTCTTGAAATTCAAGAAAAAGTTATTCCTTCCGATATAGATGAAGAGACTTTAAAGAAGTTACTTCCTGGTGAGGAAGCACCAACTAAAGAGTTACTAGAGACTAAAGTAGAAGAACAAATTACAGCTGAAAAACTTGGTAAGCTCTATCAAGAAGAGACAAAACCAAGTTTTGTTGAGGCGCTTGTAAAAAAATATGATATTGATTTACCTTTAAATATTGTAGAGCAAGAGATTGATATGGCATTTAGAAATGCTTTTTCTGCATTTAACGAAGATGATATTAAAAAATATTCAACTGATGCGGATGCAGCAAAAGAGAAGAGAGAAGAGTATCGTTCCGATGCAAGCGATAGTGTAAAACTTACTTTTATTGTAGATGAGTTAGCAAAACAAGAAGAGATCGCAGTTGATGATCAAGAAGTAATGCAAACTATTTATTATGAAGCTTTACAAACAGGACAAGATCCTCAAGCTTATATAAAACAATATGAAGAGCAAGGTCTATTGCCAGCAGTAAAAATGGCAATCGTTGAAGATAAATTATTTAAAAAATTATTTGACGAAAAATAAATAGAAGGATTAGAATGAGTTATGTACCAGTAGTCGTAGAAAAAACAGGTCGTGGAGAGAGAAGTTATGACATCTTTTCAAGACTTTTAAAAGATAGAATCATCATGTTAAGTGGTGAGGTAAATGATGCAGTAGCATCAACTGTTGTTGCACAACTTCTTTTTCTTGAAGCAGAAGATCCAGATAAAGATATTTATCTGTATATCAACTCTCCAGGTGGTGTAATTACAAGTGGGATGAGTATGTATGATACGATGAATTACATCAAACCTGATGTGTGTACGATTTGTATCGGACAAGCAGCTTCTATGGGTGCATTTTTACTTTCAAGTGGAGCCAAAGGTAAAAGATATGCGCTTCCAAATGCAAGAATTATGATTCATCAACCATTAGGTGGAGCACAAGGACAAGCTACGGATATTCAGATCCAAGCTAAAGAGATTCAGAGAATGAAAGATAGCTTAAATCAGGTTTTGTCTGAGCAAACTGGTCAAGAGCTTGCAAAGATTGAAGCAGATACAGAGAGAGACTTCTTTATGAGTGCACATGAAGCTTGTGAATATGGTCTTGTAGATAAAGTAATGGAAAAAAGTTTTTCATAAAAAGCAGGAAAAAAATTGTATAGCATAGGTAAAGATGGCGTGGTAAAATCAGATGGATCAGAAGGTTTGGTACTTGAGGATGATGCTATTGTTAAAGATATAAGTTCTGAGACTCTTAAACAAAACAATGTAGTTCTCAAACAAGTAAATCTTTATGGGAAACAGGTTGTTGAAAAAATGATCAAGGATAATATCCCGCCTACACCTGCAAACTTTTCTATATATTTTGAAAAATTGTTAGAAGATAAGCCTTTAAATCAAAGACAAAATATCAATAGTGTTTTAGAGCTTGAGGAAGTAGAAGATTTTGATTATGTGTTGAAAATTGAGAACAATATCAATGATGGATTTGTGCAGATTAAATCTATGATGGATATCATCTCAAGCGTATATACAAAAATAAATAAACTTCGTACAATAACAAAATCACGAAAAGAAGAGATGGCTAAAGGAGGAAACAGTAAAGTTTCCTTGGTCTCATATGAAGAAGATTTAGATGCCATAACCACAGTTTTAACAAAGCAACAAAACTCACTTAAATCACAATATACAACTATGGCTAATGTGATTAAAGATTTTAATAATGAAAGTATTTTTGATAAAAAATATGATGTTTATAATAAAAAATATCTCTTTAAAACTATTGATGGTGAGAAAGCAAATGTCAAAAATTTTGGATATGAAAGTACACTTTTGGCACTTAGAATTAAACAAAGTTCTCTTAGAAATGTAAGATTGACACGAGATAAAGAGTTAATTATCAAAACTATTGGTAAAATGATTTTAAAAAGATCTCGAAGAAGTGATGTCATTGCACATTTACAAGATGGAATTTTTATACTTATTTTAAAACATACTGATATGGGACAGGCAGAAAAGACCATTTCTAGTATTGAGCATATGATTAGTTTTTCAAACTATATTGTAGATTCTGAAACTATTGATATAGGGCTTGATTTTGCAGTATCTAAAATTTTGCCAAACAAAACAAAAGAACAAATTGTAGCTAGAGCATTAGAGAGATTACCAAATTAATATATGATTAGAGAAATTATAACTTACCCCAATAAACTTTTAAAACAAAAGTCACAAGATGTTGAAGTGTTCAATGAAAATATACATGTGCTTCTTGAGGATATGTATGAGACGATGATGAGTAAAAATGGTATTGGACTTGCGGCGATACAGATAGCAGAACCACTCAACATCTTGATCATTAATTTACCAAACCAAGATGATAAACAAGTCAAAGAAGATGTGATAGAAATTATCAACCCTAAAATTGTTGACAAAAGAGGATCAACACTCTATACAGAAGGCTGTTTAAGCGTTCCTGAGTATTATGAAGATGTAGAGCGTGCAGAGTGGATTAAAGTAGAGTATCACGATAGAAACGGAAATCTTGTTACTTGCGAATATGATGGTTTAATGGCAATTGCTTTTCAACATGAGTGTGACCACTTAAAAGGTGAACTGTTTATCGAAAAACTCTCCTATCTAAAAAGAAAAAAATTTGAAAAAGAGTGGAAGAAAAAACTAAAAGGCAAAAAATAATCTATGAAGTGGCTCAAATGTGCCACATTAGATGGTTTTAATGCAAAAGTAGTTGATGTTGAAGTCGCTTTTGTCAGAGCACTTCCAAGTTTTGCGATTGTAGGACTTGCTCAAACTTCTATCCAAGAGTCAAAAGAACGAATCAAATCTGCCCTGAGTGCAATCGAGTTTAAATTCCCACCACAAAAAGTTACGGTCAATTTATCGCCTTCAGATTTACGAAAAGAGGGGAGTCATTTTGATTTGCCTATCGCTTTACTTATTGCACTTCAAAAGAGTGAATTTGAATTTGAAGATTTTATGGCTTTTGGGGAATTAGGACTTGATGGAAAACTTAAAGATACTTCAACATTATTTGCGATTATTCTTTCTCTAGCCAAAGACAATCTCATCAAAAAAGTCATCATTCCAAAACAGAGTCTTGAAAAAGTAAGCAAAATACCAAACCTCGAAATTTACCCATGTGAAGATTTAGAGGAGGCTCTTGCAATTTTTAAGAGTCCTAAAACGGTACAAAAAGTCATATCTGGAGAATCACTGAATTTTCCATACATAGAGATAGATCAGAAAAAATACTATTTTACGAATGAGTTTCCATTAGACTTTAAAGAGATCAAAGGACAAGAAAGTGCCAAAAGAGCATCTTTGATTGCAAGTGCAGGAATGCATAATATCTTGTTTGAAGGAAGTCCCGGATGTGGGAAAAGCATGAGTGCAAAAAGAATTCCTTTTATCATGCCTCCTGTTAGCTTAGATGAAATCTTAGAAAAAGCAAAATTAGATGCTATTGAAGGAAAAGAGCCAGACTTTAAACCTATAAGAGAGATGCGCTCTCCTCATCATACCTCTACAAGAGCTAGTATCTTCGGTGGCGGTAGTAAAAATGCAAAAACTGGAGAAGTTTCACTAGCACATAATGGAATTTTGTTTTTTGATGAAGTTCCTCATTTTCCCAAAACGATATTAGAAAGTTTGAGAGAACCCTTAGAAGATTATCAAGTCCTCATTTCTCGAGTCAATACAAAGATACGTTATGAGACAAAATTTCTTTTTATATCAGCGATGAATCCATGTCCGTGTGGAAATCTACTCAGCATGCAAAAAGAGTGCAAATGTAGTGAATTAGAAATAAATCGTTACAAAAAACACCTCTCAACGCCATTGTTGGATAGAATCGACCTCTACCTTCAGATGGGAGAGGTTCAGCCAAGTGATAAGCCTTCCATAAGCTCTAGTGAGATGTTTGATGCCGTTAAAAATGCATTTATATCACAACATCAAAGAGGGCAGGGTGAATTTAATGGAAAACTGGATGATAAAGAGATTCAAAAGCATTGTGCACTTGATGCATCAAATCAAGAGATTTTAAACAATGCTATCACGCGCTTTGAATTGAGTCAAAGAGCAATAAACAAGACACTCAAAGTCGCTAGGACTATAGCTGATTTAGAGCGTCATGAAAATATACAAAAGAGGGATCTTTTAGAAGCTTTGCAATATCGCTTTCGATAACACTACCATTTATTGATATCTATCAACAGTTCTGAAAAAACTTCAGCATAGGTTTCAGTGTGAATCATTTTATTCACCGTAGTTGTGATAATATCTGGTGCAACAGCTTTTAGTGTGACATTTTTTCCTGTTGGTGTAAAGTTTTTAACGAGTTCATATGGACTACACCCTTCTAAATTACGATAAATTTTTTCACCAAAATGAAATATTTCAAATGCTTCATAGGCTTTTGTTTTTGGTTGATCATCAAGCAAGATTTTTAGCTGAGAAAAATGATATTTTTTACTTACCATGTAGTTAAAACTTATTAAAAAAGCGATAGCACCATAGGAGTATGCTGATAGTACACGATCATGAAATTTTTCAAAACTTTCATTGGGTTTTTTGAGCCTTTTATACTCTAATACCAACTCTTCAACATAATATTTAGCCAAATCAAGTGGTATGGATTTTAATAGAATATGTGCATCTTGGCTTTCAGAAACCAATTTCCCTCCCATCATAATATCCACACCTGGTACGGCTTTACCTTCTACTTTGGTTTTACATCCAAGCAGACCTATATCTCCAAGTTCATGGATACCACACCCTTTGACACATGCTGACCAATAAATCCGAATCTTTGCATCTTCTAATGCAATGGTTTTGCTTAAATATTCTGACATCTCTAAGGCATCTACTTTACCACGAATCACACCAAAGGCACAAGTATCACTTCCAGCACATGAGATCATATTGTTATAAAAAGGGGTATTGATATTTTTATACCTAGTAAAGAGTTCCAACTCAAGTATCCTTTCTATTTCAGCACTTTCAACACCTGTTATGTAAAGGTTTTGATCTACACTAAGTCGAATACCAGTGCCATGCAATTGCGCAATTTTACCAGCTTCGATCATAGATGTACCATCAAAAATACCAGCAGGAATGATTATATGTAGTGCATATTTGCCATCTTTTTGAGCTACTTTTCCATACTTTGCGTCAAAATGTTCTAATTCTACTTGATGTTGACCTGCTGTTTGAAAGGTACAATTGCAGCGTTCTTCGATTGCACCAACGAGTGTATGCATACCTACAGCTTCTATAAAAAAGTGAAGTCTATTTTTGTTTCTATTGTCTCTAAAACCATAAGCTTTAAAGATCTCAACTAACGCTTGAAAAAAGAGTACAATCTGTTCAGGTTTTAAAAAGACATTTGCATTTTGTGCTAATACACCAACACGTCCGCCAAGATAGACATTAAATCCTAGTTCACCATCTTTTTCAGCCAAGGCAAAACAGCAATCATGAGCAAAGACATTACAGCGGTTGGCATAGTTGCCTGAGATAGCGGTATTAAATTTTCTAGGTAGGGTTCCTATCCACTCATTTTTATTTAAAAAAACATCTTGCATTTTTTCAACCAATGGCATTGCGTCGATGATATTGTCATGGCTGATACCATCTAGTGGATCAGTTACAATATTACGAAAATTATCAATACCAGTTTGATAGGTTGTGATACCGACACTATTAAGCGTTTCTAAAACGGTCGGAATATCTTCAATTTTTAGATATCTCAGTTCTATCTGCATCCGTGTTGTGATATCGATGTAGTTGTTACCATAATCTTTGGCTACTTCTCCCACTTTGATTGCTTGTTTAGGTGTGAGTTGTCCTCCTGGTACTCTTACACGTAACATGAAATGATTTTTGCCATTTGATTTCTCTTTGTCAAAAATCCCAAAGTATTTGAAAAAAACTGCCTTGTCATCTTTGGTGATAGAGTCATAACCTGTATTTGCATATTCTTTTAATACCGACATAGCTTCTTCTACTGTACGTGAAGGTTTGATTTTTTCTATTTTGTTGATTTTACTGTTTCTAGTTTTACTAATTTCCCTAATCTTGTCTAGCATCATTTTCCCCTAATTTTTGTTTTACTGTTTCTGGTATCATCCCTTCAATTTTTTGATATGAAAGTTCTCCGCTAATTTCTTCTTGTTTTATCGTGATACCTTCTGGTACTTTGATACTATGGAGTTGCACTGCTGTCTGTTTAAAGTTTGGCTCAAAAGATTTTGGGTCAAAGAGAGATTGTGTGAGTTGGTTTATGAGTTGTTCATTAAAATGAAATGGGACAAATATAGTGCCTTCTCTCACACCCTCAGTAACTTTTACAATCACATCTTCTACTTTGCCTCTAGGTGAAGAGATAGCGATCCTCTCACCACTTTTGACTTCCAATTTTTCTGCATCTTTGGTGTTTAACTCTACCCATGCTTCTGGTGCAAGATTATCAAGTATAGAGATGCTTCCTGTTTTGGTTCTGGTATGAAACTGCTCCACCGTTCGTCCTGTATTTAAGGTGAGTGGAAAAGCTTCACATAAATTTTCTGCCATTGGTTCCCAATCTGCACAGATAAACTTTGGTTTACCATCTTCATTTGCACATACCATCCCTTCACCATAAAGTCTAGGTGTTCCATTTGGATTTTTATCATTACACGGCCATTGGATACCACCTAGTTGTTCAATTTTTTCATAACTCATGCCACTATAATCACAAAGTCTTCCCTTGCTTACTTTTTGCCATTCAGCAAATGCATCTCTTGGGTGTTCCCAATCTTTAAAAAGAAGTGCATACACCTCTTCAAAATATTTTGAAAATGCCACTACAATATGAAAATCACTCATGCTTTTACCCAATGGTTCAACAGCTTTTTTAGCCAAGTTACACCGTCTTTCACTATTGGTGTACGTTCCCTCTTTTTCACTCCACGTAGCCGCAGAAAATACAACATCTGCAATTTGTGCAGTATCACTCATAAAAGAGTCTTGTACGACTAAAAGATCAAGTTTTTTTAGTGCTGCACGCAGTCTCGGCTGGTCTGGATAACTTACTAATGGATTGGTTGCGACAACCCACAATGCTTTGATTTCATCTTTTTCAATGGCTTCGATGATTTGTGGATAAGCATAACCTCTTGCATCAGGTACTAATTCTGTCGGAACATTGACAATACTTGCATACTCTTCTCGATCATATGAACTTGCAAAGTTTCTATATCCCGGAATTGAAGAGGTAAATCCACTCTCTCTAGTACCCATCGCATTACACTGACCTGTGATACTAAATGGTGATGCACCTTCGCGTCCGAGATTTCCTGTCATCAGTGCCATGTTACAGATTGCAGAAACGGTATCAGTCCCTAGTGCGGATTGATTTACACCCATTGTCCACGCACTCATTGCTTTGTCTGCTCCAGCATAAGTGCGTGCTAATTCATATAACTCTTTGACTTCAATACCTGTGATATTGGCTACTTCTTGCGGAGGGTATTTTTGGATGTGTTTGACAAACTCTTTATATCCTGTTGCATTTTCTCTCATAAATGTTTCATCTGCCCAACCTTGTTCCCAGATGATATGGCATAGACCATTGATCAGTGCCAAATCAGATCTTGGTTTAATAGGTACAAATATATCTGCCATATTTGCTGTTTTAGAGTGTCTTGGATCAACCACGATAATCGTCGGCTTTTTACCTGTGATCTTTTTGTTTTTAGCAATATGAAGTTTGAGAATAGGGTGGTTATCAGCGATATTCGCACCAATAAGCATAATAACGTCTGCATGTGAAAAATCTTCATAACAGCCTGGAGGTCCATCACTTCCAAAAGTCTGTTTGTATCCCATCACAGCACTTGACATGCACAGGGTGGTATTTCCATCATAGTTATTAGTACCAAGTCCAAGTTGAACAAATTTCCCCAAGGTATAAAACTCTTCGGTTAAAAGTTGTCCTGTTGAGATACATGCTACAGCTTGTTTACCATATGTGTCAGCCACTGCTTTGAAAGTATCGCTTACTTTGGTAAATGCTTCATCCCATTCAACAACTTCTAGTGTTCCATTTTTTCTTATAAGTGGGGTGGCCACTCTATTATCCGCTCGTACCATCTCATGTTCACTAAGTCCCTTTGGGCATAGTGTTCCTTTACTCACGGGGTGTGCAGGATCACCTTTAGTATAAACTGGTTGCCCCTCTTTGACACCGATATAAAGTCCACAACCCACACCACAATATCCGCAAGTAGAACGCACCCATTTATCTGGTTGTTTTGCTTTAGCTACTTTTCCAAAAATAGGATCATCCACGAGTGCATATTTTTCATTTTTGATATCTACACCTAAAAAATCTTTTATTTTTTTTATCATCATTATCCCCTCTGATTTCCAGCAAAAAAGTTTCCAGCCAATCCTAATGGCACCACGGTGACAAAAAATAGATACCGTCCTAAAAATTCACTAAGCAATGCACCTATGATTGAAATTGCTAGTAAAATCGAAGCAAATCCAAGTGCACCACTAGCTGTAAATACAATTGCCAATAGTGGAAATCCCAACGCAAAAAGTGCCAAAGATATTAGTCTGATACTTTTGAATTTTCCAAAATTCTCTTCTAAAAGGGTTTTGGTACGATTGAGTTGGTAAAAGTTTGGATCTTCTTTGTCTAAGTATTTATAAAAAATCATCTCTTCATAAATAAGATACATTTGATACATGCCAAATAGAAGTGTCAATGCCAAAATAGCCATTACAGATCTATCTGCATCACTAAGAAGCATGACAAAAGCGGTTAATAAAAAGCCAACATATCCTACTCCGAAAAATCGTTTTGTTGTTGAGCTTCTATTCCATGAAGGTCTTGCTTTGATTCGATATATCATCGATTGTGCATAAATACCAAATAGACCGATCACTAGCACAACAGCTTGAATCAATATCATTAAAACCCCATGAACCTCTAAAAAGTAGAGTAGCGCGACGACATTTGCCCCAAGTGCATACGCTCCTAATGCAGCTGCTTCTCGTGAGAGCCAAGATGTTTTGATATTTTTCATTGCGGTAATTGCCATGATAGGTCGCCCAAGATGCAGGGCTGAAAGTGGTAATCCAATGGCAGCTGGTAAAAATACGGCTATAGCTAACCAAAGATTTGGACTTGCGAGATTAAATCCAAATAGATTTAACATTTGTCCTAAGAACAGTGCTAAAAATCCTCCTACGGATACTTGCGTAAGTACAGTCATAAAAACCAATGGTAACTCTGCATGGGCAGGTTTTAGGATATGCTCATCTGCTGGTTTGACTTCGCCTTCAAACTTTGGAAGGGTATAGCGTGTTGTAGGTTTGGTGATTGAGATATCTGGAAGATGTGGTGCAACACCTTCTTTTGCCATGTCATGTTTGATCCATTCCTCTTTGTTGACAGCTTCTATCTCTATCGCACCGGCGGGACAGGCTTGCACACATGCTGGAGTTTGTCCCTTGTCTAATTTCTCATGACACATATGGCATTTGGTGACAATACCTCTATCAGGATTGAATACAGGTACTTCATAAGGACAGTTCCATGTACAGTACTGACATCCTATACAGACATCATCATCGTGAAAAACGATACCGTTGTCAAACTTGATATAAGAGTTGGTAGGACAACCTTTAAGACACTCTGGATCGATACAGTGGTTACAGCTCATGGAGTTAAAAAGTTGACTGACATTTGGGAAAGTACCTGCTTCCATCTCTCCAACTCTTCGCCATTTGATATCTGCTGGATTGTTGTTTTGTTCATTACATGCGACTTCACAACAGTGACAGCCTACACATGCAGTGAGATCAAAATGAAATCGATACTGCTCTCCCTCTTTTAATTCTGGTATATCAATGTTGTAATTACCGCACTGCATACCTGTATCGGATTTGTAATCTATAAAACTTTCAAGTGGTGTGTTTTGATTCATGATACTTTTTCTTTTTTAGCCAATTATATATCAAATAAGTACCTTTTTTAGAGACAATACTGTATAAAAAATAGTCATGTACTTTTTATGATTTTTTATGATCCTCATTTAAGTAATCAAAAAAACTTATATTATAGATAATTATATGCCTAATATATAGGCATATTTTCTTATTTATCTATAAATAATCCAAAGTATTGATTAAAATTTAGTCATAAAGTTGACTAAAAACTTGATTTGAATCAAGTTACTTTAAAAAAATTATCTTAAAATTACAAATATTTTTATACTTTATTAAAAGGAGGAATGAATGGAAGATTCAGCTGGCGTCTTAGCCCTGTTAAAAATTGTATATACATTATATGTTTTTGCTGTACTAAGTCTTATTTGGTGGTTTGCAAAAGGGGTAACAAACCCTGAGGGAAAACCTAGGATTGTAAAACCTGCTACATTTTATATGTATGTTGGTGCGTTAATTTTTGTAGGGGTGAGTATTCATATATTTACATTTAACAAGATACCTTGGGTTGAGACAGACTTTAAACGACACACAATTGAAAAGAGTGCGGAGTTTGATGTATCAAAACAGAGATTTGATATCGTTGTTAAACAAAACAAAGATAAAAACAGTGAAAACTATGGAGAGCAAAAATTTTATCTACCGCAAGATAGATTAAATAGTGATGGAATGATGGAAATTGAGTGTGGTAAATATATCGTATTTGATGTAGTGAGTGAAGATTTGACTTATGGTTTTGGTCTTTTTCGTCAAGATGGTTCTATGGTTACACAAATGCAGGTAAATCCTGGAAGTAGAAATGATCTTATGTGGCAATTTCATAAAAATGGCACATATCATATTCACTCAACAGAGTATTCAGGACCAAAAGGTGGACGACATATGAAACTTGAAAATGTTGTTGTGGTTAAGGGTTGTGAAGAAGATGATGAACGATCAATGATTGGAGGAAAATAAGATGGGTTTTGTAAATACTTTAATCAATGGAAATGAGGGTGGTTTGAAAACTAATGAGCTAACCCCTATGCAAAAATTAACATTACGTGCTGTCATCTTTGGTGTACTCTATTATGGTTTAGCAGTACTTGAAGGGCAACTTATGCGTGCAAATGCCGTAAGCCCTGGTCTTTTTGATGAGAGTCACTACTTTTCAATCATGACAGTGCATCCGATAGTTGGTATCTTTGGTTCCACTTATCTAGTTGTTTTTGGTGCTTTTACATTTTTAGTACCGTATCTGATGAAAAAACCACTTTATAGTATAAAACTTGGTAACTTTACGTGGATATCTATCGCAATTGGTACTTTAATGTCATGGCTTGGTGGAGCACTGTTTCATTATGCGCCACTTTATACACTATATTGGCCGCTACCTGTTGATTTTCATCAGTTTAATGCTGTTGGTGGATTAGTTTTTGTTCTTGGTATCGCTATCATTATGATCGGTACATTAGGATTTATTTACAATATCTTTGCAACAGTTTTTTATACTGAAGAGGGTCATGAAAAACGACCTCTTAAACCATTAATTTTATCAGCACTTGGTATTGATGGTATGTTAAATATTTGGTATAAGATGACTGGACGAGAGCCGTATGCAAAAGAGCCAGCGGTTTCACTTCCAGTTGTTGCAATTTTTCGTGGAACAATTGATACCTTTTTAGATGCATTGGTTATTTTGACAGCTGGTATTTTAATCTTAGTTTACATTGTTGGAGATTTAAGTGGTGTTACAATGGATTATACCTCTGTAAATGCACTTCTTTATAAAAACTTCTTCTGGTGGGGTCTTGATCTTATCGCTGATGGTCTTGTACTTATCTATGTTGCGGGTACTTGGTATCTCTTAGCCATGCTGATCACTGGTAAAAAACTATTTATGCAAAATATTGCAAGAGCAGCACTTTTGTTAGAGCTTATCGTTTCTTGGATGGTTTGGTCTCACCACTTATTAGGTGATCAAGGTCAACCAAATATTATGAAACTACTCTCAGGTGAGATGGTTACAGCATTTGAACTTGTCACACAGGGAATTGCAATTTTTATTACATTAGTAACGTTATGGAGTGCTAAACCACTTGTAATGGATAATAGATTGAAATTTTTACTTGCTGGTATAATGGGATTTATGATCGCTATTCCTGCGGCTATTTTACAAGCAGATATGGGGCTAAATAGAATTCTTCACAATACACAGTGGATTATATTTACACATGTTCATGCGGCTATCTTGATCGGTCTTACAATGACCCTTTATGCAGGAGCAGGTTTCGAAGGGTCTCTCGTACATTCGGTTGTCCAAACCTTGCCTTCGTCACTCCCGAGCACACAGGCTTTCCCAGAAT
>JADGDK010000044.1 GCA_016744895.1 Campylobacterales bacterium
CTTATGTGAAGTCTAGCAATGAGAGTAATATTACATTAGGAGATAAAGAGAATGAATTTGTGCGAATTGATGCAGATGAAATAGGTGCAAAGGTAGTTTGTGAAGGTGCCAATTTGGCACTTACGATGTCTGCAAGAATTGAGTATTCACTCAATGGTGGTAAGATAAATCTTGATAGTATTGATAATTCTGCTGGGGTAGATACAAGTGACCATGAAGTAAATTTAAAAATTCTTCTCAATGCACTTGTCCAAAAAGACATCATTGGTGAAGCGGAAAAAAATAGTACACTTCAAGGTATCAGTGAAACAGTTGTAAGTGGTGTGATGTGGACAAATTATCTGCAATCACTTTCGATATCACTTGATACTATACGTTCACAAAAAGATATGGATACTTTTAAACGCTCTTTGAGTGTTTTGGGAAAAAATTTGGACGTATTTAAACGAAGTTATTTTAACATACCAAGAGATCGTGATTTTGATGAAGTTATTGATAGTGAGGGAAAATTAATTCGTCCTATCATTGCTACTATGACACTCTATGCAAAGATACTACTTCAAGACCTTTTGTGTGGATGTAGTATGTATGATGAAGATAGTTTCTTTGATAGATATCTCTTAAAATATTTTCCAAAGTCACTTATCGCTATATATGAAGGGGAGATGAGACAGCACCCTTTAAAGAAAGAGATTACTTCTATGATTATTGCAAATAAAATTATCAATAATGCTGGAGCAACGTTTATTCAAGATTTGGATCTGTTGGGTAGAGAGAAGTTTTTACTCAAGATAAAAGCATACTTGGCGACCAATCAACTTTTTGACTCAAATGATATTCGTTTTGAAATCTATAGAAATGATTATGAGATAGAACCACTTAAACAGTATAAAATGCTTTTAAAAATTGAGGATGAAATTGCATACAATGTTCAGTGGATGTTAAAAAGTCTTAAGAAAGAAGAGATTGATTTTGGTTCTATTTTAGAATATAAGGTAAGTATTAAAGATATGATTTCTGCGCTGAATGTTCCAAATCATATTGTTGTAACTGGACATGACCCTATCAATAAGTTTTTTACAAATTTAAACTTTTTAAAATTTTCTTCTACAATTATTAAGATTAAGCAACTTTCCAAAGCTGATTTTAAAGATGTCTCTATGCTTTTTTATGCTTTAGTTCAAAAGTTTGAGATACCACTTTTGATGGAGACGATCCAAAATATTTCTGTTAAAAATGAGACACAAGAACACTTAAGAATACAGATTAAACAACTTTTAGAGTTTAAACTTGTAGATTTAACTAAAGAGTTATTGCAGTTTCAACGAGAAGGAGAAAAAGCTGATGAGGTTATAGAGAGCTTTTTTAAAGAAAAAGAGTTTGATATTTATAAACATCAAGAGATGATAGAATTTATCAAAACAAGTGAACATCTTTCTATGTCAGATCTTTCAGTTTCTGTAAATCATCTACTCCTAATTTAAAGTTTTTTTTTGAAAAGCCGATTTTAATTTTAAGAGTAATTTCTCGCATTCTCGCAGAAAATTAAGGGCATTACATAATGAATGAAAAATTAAGTCAACTTGTAAAGATGGGTAAAACACTTAATGTCTTATATGTAGAAGATAATGAAGCTGTACGTAGTTCAACACTTGGTATGTTAGAGAAGTTTTTTACTAATGTTACAGTTGGTGAAGATGGTGAAGATGGTCTTGCAAAGTTTGAAGAAGCGCAAGAAAAATATTATGATTTGGTTTTGACTGATATCAATATGCCTAATATGAATGGTATAGAGATGATTAGTGAAATTCGTAAGATTGATAAAAGTATTTCAATTTTAGTACTTTCAGCCCATAATGAAACTAACTATTTTACGGAAACAATTAAGCTGGGTATTGAAGGATATCTTCTAAAGCCTATTGATTTACAACAATTTATTGATGTTCTTATGGGGTCAGTTGAAAGAATAATACTGCGACGTGAAAATGAAGAGTACCGAAAAACCCTTGAGGATAAAGTAGCGGAGAGAACAGCAGAATTAGAGTATCAATTGTATCATGATGATTTAACAGGTCTAAAAAATAGAACTTCTCTACTTCATGATCTAGATGGAAGTCACTTTTCTGCATTGTTGATTATTGATATTGATAAATTTCATAATATAAATGAAATTTTTGGTATGGATGGTGGTAATGTTGTTTTAAAACAATTTGCAGACTTTATTCAAGTATTTGGAGTGAGTAGATTATATGAAATTTATCGTTTAGGTTCAGACACTTTTGTGCTCAGGTCAACTAAAGATTATCTATCCTTGGATGAATATGAAAAAGAGATACCAGAATTTATAGAAGAGCTTTCTCAATTTTCAGCTTATATAGAAGCAGCAGATGATTATGTTGAACTTGATGTGACTATTGGAATTTCATTTGAGAAGCAAAATGCTCTTGAAAAAGCAGAAATCGCATTAAAATATGCTCAGAAAACAAGACGAAACTATATCGCATATAATCGTTCAATTGATACTACTAAACAGTTAAAAGATGCACGTTTTTGGAGAAGTGAAATTAAGCTTGCAATTTCTGAAGATAGGATTGTTCCATTTTTTCAACCTATTGTTGATAGAGAGCAAAATATTATAAAGTATGAAGTCTTAATGCGATTAGAAAGAGAGAAAGATGGCAATATAGAATTTACTTCTCCATTCTTCTTTTTAAATGTAGCAAAACAGACAAAGCAATATGAAACATTGACACAAATTATGATTGAAAAAAGTTTTGAGGCAATGAAGGAATTAAAGGTTGATTTTTCTCTAAATCTCTCATATGAAGATATTAATAATTATACATTGATCAATATGTTTAAAGAAAATATTCATAAATATCAAGTAGGAAATCGCCTTATTTTTGAAATTGTTGAGAGTGAAGATATTGATAATTATGAATCTGTGCAACTATTTGTAGAGGAAATGAGAGCATTAGATGTAAGAATTGCTATAGATGATTTTGGGTCAGGTTTTTCAAACTACAAGCGTATCTTTGATATTGCTCCTTCATTTTTGAAGATTGATGGATCATTGATCAAAAATATTGACACAGATAAAAATTCATATGAACTTGTAAAGTCAATAGTTTCATTGACAAAAGCACTTAATATAAAAACTGTTGGAGAATATGTTTACTCTAAAGAGATTTTTGATATTTGTTATGAGTTAGGTGTAGAAGAGTTTCAAGGTTACTATTTTTCAGAACCAATTTCTAAAAAAGTACTTATTGAAGGTGTAGTCACAGCCTAGTTAAAGAGATTTTCATAAAAAATCTTTTATGAAAATCTTAGGGTCTACAGCATTAGCATTTAAAACAACTCCAAAATGCAAATGAGGTCCTGTTGATCTCCCTGTTGTGCCAATATAGCCGATTACATCACCTTTGTTAATAAAATCTCCTTTATTTACGGCAAAATCACTCATATGACAATATAGTGTTATTATACCTTCTCCATGGTCTAAATAAATTGTATTTCCATTAAAAAAGAACTCTTCTCTTATCATTACATAGCCACTTTGGGCTGCGACAATTGGTGTGCCTCTTTTTGCAGCGATATCGATTCCTGAATGTGGTGCTTTGGGTTTGTTGTTAAAGTATCTTCTTTTTCCAAATGGGGATGAAGTACGACCTGATACGGGTACTTTAAAGTCTAAATCTGTTGAAAGTGTTTTATTGAAGCTACCAAGAACTTTTTTTGCTTTTGCTTTCTCTTTGTGAAAACGTTCTAAATCTACTTTTGAGAGGGTAACACGTTTATTAGTTTTTAGCTTTATATACTCTTTTTTATAGGATTTGGATTTGACTTGAAAATAGAAATCTTTTTTTTTATTTTTGCTTACAGCAACGATATGTTTTTTTCCTGCTTTTTCGTTAAGCCCTATACCTATAATGGCAAAATAGTGATTCTTTTTTAGAATTACTTTTGCCTCTTTTGCTTTGTAAAATATCTTTGGTTTTTCTTTAAATACACCTACATCAATCACTGCAACACCATCTATATAAGGATGATTTTCAATTGCAAAAAGGCTAGAAGAGAGCAATAATAATAGTTTAAAGAAGTGTTTCAAATCGTCCCTTAGTTTTGTTTTTTTGTACATTATCCCACTGAAATATTTGTCCATTCATGCAGATATAAATGCCTTTTGAAAGTGTCTGAACTGAGGCCATTGCAAATGAAAGATTAAAAATAGCATCAGAGTTTTTAAAAGCATAAGGAATCATAGCCCCTGTAAGTACAATCGTTTTTTCAGATAGTGTAGAGAGTCTCTCTGCCGTTTTTATCATAGTGTCTGTACCATGCGTAATAAGAATATGAGATTTTGAGCTCTTTTGTACTGCATCAAATATGATATCTCTATCTTTTTCATCCATCTCTAATGAGTCTTTGAGCATAAGATTGATCGTCTCAATAGGGAGTGTAGATCTGCCTTGTTTAAACATTTTTTGAATATGTCCAGCATCAAATACTAGCTCCCCACTAAGTTCATTATACATTTTAGCAATTGTACCACCAGTACTGAGAAGACTAACTTTCTTGGTCATACTCATGATTTAAATACATTTGTGATCTTAAATGTTTTTTATAAGCTTCAAGATCAAAATTTTCTACATCGGCGACACCATCTTTGATAGCAGCTTCAGCAACTGCTGCTGAGACCCAGATACATATCTCTTTGTTAAATGGTTTTGGGATGATATGGTATTTTCCATATTTCAAATCTGGATCGTCATATGCTGCTTTAACATAGTAAGGAATGGGTTCTTTTGCTAAGTTGGCAAGAGCAACTGCTGCTGCTAACTTCATGTTTTCTGTGATTTTTGAAGCACGTACATCAAGTGCACCTCTAAAGATAAATGGAAATCCTAAAACATTATTAACTTGATTTGGAAAATCACTTCTTCCTGTTCCCATAATGAGATCATCACGAACAGCATGTGCTACTTCTGGCATAATTTCTGGTGTAGGATTTGAACAAGCAAATATGATTGGGTTGTCTGCCATAGATTTTACCATATCTGCAGATACTAAATCAGGGCCACTTAGACCTAACATCATGTCAGCGCCGTTCATAGCTTCTTCTAATGTTGTGTCATCTGTATCAATAGCAAACTCTCTTTTATGCTCATTTAAATCTGTACGTTTAGTAGTTAGAATACCTTTACTATCTATCATGACAATATTTTTTGCACCAAAGTTTTGGTACATTTTTGCACATGCAATGCCTGCTGCTCCAGCACCTATAACTACAATTTTGATCTTTTCTACATCTTTGCCTGTAATTTCTAAGACATTCATCAAACCAGCTGTTGTGATAATAGCAGTTCCGTGTTGATCATCATGCATCACAGGAATATTGACTCTCTCTTGAAGTTTTTTCTCTATTTCAAAACATCTAGGAGCTGAGATATCTTCAAGATTGATACCTCCAAATGTATCAGATATTGATGCGCAGATATCTACTATCTTGTCAGGATCTTTTTCATTGATCAAAATATCTATAGCATCAACATCAGCAAATTTTTTAAATAAAACAGCTTTACCTTCCATAACAGGTTTTCCAGCAAGTGCACCAATATCTCCAAGTCCTAATACGGCACTACCATCACTGATAACTGCAACAAGATTTCCTTTGGCTGTATACTTATAAGCAAGGGAAGGATCTCTTTGAATCTCTTTACAAGGGATAGCAACACCTGGAGTATATGCTAAAGAGAGATCATTTTGAGTATCACATGGTTTGGTGACTTGTGTGGCTATTTTGCCACCTTCATGGTACTTTAAAGCATTATCGTTACTTGACTTATACATTTTGTTCCTTTATTAGTTTTTCAATTCTTTTGATCATATCCTCACGACCAATAATACTAAGCACATCGTATACCGAAGGACTCACCGCACTTCCAACCATAGCAATTCTGATAGGTTGAGCAAGTTGTTTCATCTTAATCTCATTTTGTTCCATAAAGAGTTTTGTAGCTGACTCAAATCCACTTGGAAGATGCATCACACCTTCATAGTTTTTAACAAAATCGACATATTTTCTAAGTATTTCTATTGCCTCTTCATTTAAAAACTTTTTGACTGCTTTTTCATCATAGCTTGTCGGTTCCTCAACAATAGTACGAGCCATATCAGCAAATTCTTTGATTGTTTTAGCACGCTCCCTTAATGAATCAACGATCAGTTCTTTTCTATCATGACCGTGTATATGTAAATCAAAAAACTTTAACTCTTCAATGATGCGTTCCCAAGAGCTATTTTTGATATAGTGTGCATTTAGCCAGTCAAGTTTTTCAGGGTTATATGCTGAAGCTGATTTATTAATATTGGTAGGATCAAAGTGTTCTAACATTTCACTAAATGAGAAAATTTCTTGATCACCATGACTCCATCCTAGACGAATGAGATAGTTTAAAACAGCCTCTGGAAGATAGCCCATATTTTTGTACTCCATAACATCCATCGCACCATCTCGTTTAGAGAGTTTTTTTCCTTGAGGATTCAAAATCATAGGTACATGGTAAAACTTGGGGATATCAAAGCCGAGTGCATTATAAACTACAATTTGTTTAGGTGTATTTGAGAGATGATCATCTCCACGAATAACATCACTTAATCCCATAAGTGAATCATCAATAGCTACAACGAAGTTATAAGTAGGGACACCGTCACTTCGTGCAATGATAAAATCATCCAAAATATCATCAGAATTAAAACTGACCAATCCTTTGATACCATCTTCAAATGCTATGGTCTCATTGATTGGAGCTTTAATACGGACAACGGGTTCTACACCCTGTGGAGTTGTTCCTGCAAAATCTCGATATCTTCGATCATAACGAGGACGTTCTTTTTTAGCTTGTTGTGCTTCTCTCATAGCATCTAATTCTTCTTTACTTGCATAACAGTAGTATGCTTTGCCTTCATCTAAAAGTTTTGTGACATATTTTTTATAAAGATCAAATCTCTGTGACTGATAAATAACTTCATCATCATGAGCCATTCCAACCCACTTAAACGCTTCTTCTATAGCTTTGGCAGCTTCAAGAGAGTTTCTTTTAAGATCTGTATCTTCGATACGAAGTAAAAATCTACCGCTGTTTTTTCGAGCCCAAAGATAACTATAAAGTGCTGTTCTTAGACCTCCGATATGAAGATAACCTGTGGGACTTGGTGCAAACCTAGTTGTTGTCATGAATATACCTAATATTATTTTTTAGTGGATTTTATCATAATGTGTTATAATCTTTGATAGTTGAGAAAATTAAGGATTTACAAAAATGATAAAATATTTGACAAGTTTTGCGCTAGTGATAACCACAAGTTTTGCAGGCGTAATTGGTGGTATTTCAATGACAGTTGATAATGAACCAATCACACTTTTTGAGATACAAAGTTATACCCAGCAAAATAAAGTCCCTACAGAAGAAGCGGTAAATAGACTTATTCAGCGAAAAATAGAAGAGATAGAGATTAGAAAACAAGGTATCATTGCTTCTCCGTATGAAGTTGATAAAAAGATGAAAGAGATAGCCCAGCAAAATGGTATGACTGAAGCACAATTTAAAAAAGCATTGGTTGCTGAGGGACATAGCGAAAAACGTATTCGTCAGGATATCGAGGAGAAGTTCAAAAGAGATGAACTCTATAAAAAGATTGTAGGATCTTCTTTAAAAAAACCTGATGAAGAAGAACTTCAAAGTTTTTATGATCTACATCAGAGCGAATTTAACATGCCAACAAGTGTTGATGTAGTTGAGTATATATCTGCTTCAAAAGAAGCACTAGAAGCACAACAAAAGCAACCAATGGTGAATATTCCAAATATTGAAGTATCTCAAAAAACTGTAGCGTTAAAGACAATCAATCCTCAACTTGCACAGCTTTTGGTACAAACACCTGATGGGAGTTTTACTCCAGTTTTAAATTTAGGGAAAGTGGCTGGAATGTTTTTTGTTCAAAATAAGACTGGACAAGAAAATGTTTCATTTGCAATGGCAAAACAGGCAATCTTTGCAAGAGTGATGAAATCCAAAGAACAAGCGGCACTTATAGAGTACTTTGAAAAAAAGAAATCAGAGGCAAATGTAAAGGTTATAAGACGACCAAATTAGTTTTATCTACCGATTTAAAATAAAAAATATTTTCGATATAATGGATTTATAAAAAATAGTTTACTATTTAGGAGATAATCTTGAGAAAATATTTTATAATTTTAGCTGTCTTTGCACTCTTTATAGGTTGTGGTCGTGTCGGTACACAAAATGATAGCCTTGATACATTGAGTACCAATTCAAGTTCTAAAGATAATTTTGATGTTATAGTGAAAAGTCAATACTTACAAAATAGTAGTAGCTATATAAAACAAGGGCACTATAGTTTGCTCTTTAAATATAGTGGAAATAGTACAAACTTAGATGGTGTACTATATGAAAATGGATCTAATTACTCTTCTAGCGAATCAGGAGAGGCAAAAGTCGTTATTGATCCAAGTAGCAACTCTATTACAAACAATATATTATTATTGTTAGATTTTTCTGGATCAATTATAACAGATAGTAGCCTACGTACGCAGTTAAAAACATCAGTGAAATATTTTATAGATGGTGTGAGCGATAAAAATGTTAAAATTGCTATATATTACTTAAACTCTAAAGAGACTATAACTCCTATTATATCTGAGCCAACAGCTATAAGCACGAGATTAGTAGAGGAGATAGATAGACTGGATGACTCTTATTTTGAAGGAATAATTGAAGAGAATCTTATTTCCACAAACTTATATGGTGGAATAATAAAAGCTAGTGAGATTGCATGTAATTGGGTAGGAAATTGTACTAGTGATGTTCTTTCTACACCAACATTTAATAATGACAATTTTGAATTTGCATCAGTTGCCGTATTTACGGATGGACGAGATCAAGCAGCGTGGGCTGAGAAGAGTGAAATGATTGCCGTGATTAATAAAAATAAATCACTTTTTTATCAAGCTGTTGGTGTTGGTGATGCTGATAAAGACTTGATAGAAGATATTAGTTCTGATGCAGGAATATACGAGGAAGAACTCAATGCAGATTCGATTCAGACTGTATTTGATAAGTTAACAATATGGGCAAATAGTTTTTATGAAGCTCGGTATTGTCCAGCAGCTCAAAAAGGTAGTGTGGATATCAAAATTGATGTACAAGATAATGGAGGGGTTATTGGTACGATTGAAGAATCAAGTGTGTCACTTAGTGGTAGTGATGAATTTCGTTGTGATCTTTAGGTGATACAGCTTATATATAAATGTTAAAAGAAGTTGTGTGATAAAAAATAATCTTCACATAATTTCTTATCATAAGAAAGCTATTAGAGCCTTTAAAAAAATCAATACTCCATTTAAAATTAATATTAAATATATTTGAAATATAGACGATCTGCAATTAAATATTTTATATTTAAGGGTATCGTATATGGTAAAAAAGATTATATTATTATTGATCTCAATGTTTATATTATCAAGTTGTGGCAGTACAAAAGATGCAATAGCGGATGTTAATGAAAAAGGAGATGTAAATGGTTATATCTTATTATTAAATCCAAACTTTACAGTTTCAAAAAATTGGGAATTTGTCTCTCAAGATAATAGTGCTTTTTGGGATTATTCTGAAAGCTATAGTAAAGGTAGTGGTTCCGCTAAACTTTCTAATTCTGATAAAAGTTGGAATAACACTGATCAATTACACTCAAGCTATAATATTCCGGTAGAAGCAGGTAAAAGTTATACACTTGCTCTCAAAACTAAAACAAATACTTGGCCTCCACCTTCTATAGAAGTTTTTGGTGCTTACAAAGATGAAAAACAAAATGGACTTTATAACTCTTTAGGGACTTCTTGTGTAAATTCTCAAGCAGATATTTGGGAAGAGAGTTTTGTAGAAATTAAAGTGCCAGATGATAGTGCCATTAAATATTTTTCGATTAGAATATTTTTAGATCCGAAAGTAAATATTGATGGAGCTATATGGATTGATGATATTAGGTTTTCTGAAGATATCCTATTGCCTAAAGCAACTGTCAAAAAAACATTTGATGGGACTTTGACTCGAATTGATAAGTTTGGCAATTTTGAAGTTTCAGAAGATGGTATCTGGAAGCCATTCTTTCCTATTGGTATTTATACGGATAATAAAAAGGTAGATTGGACTCAATATGCCAATCAAGGATTTAATATCAATATGTGGGCTTCATCTGATAGTGATGTACAAAAAGCTGCTAACGCAGGTTTATATTCAGCGATGCAGCTTAGTCAATACTTGATACCAAATTCTTTTATAGATGGGGATGAGAATCAAAAGCTAGAACATTTAGAACAAACACTTGAAAATATACTAAAAAGTAGCAATGCCAAAAATATGCTGTTTTATTATATAGATAATGAATTTTATGATTTAGATAATTTTTTAGTTGATGTAAATGATAAAGTCCGTTTGTTAGATAAAGGAGAAAGACCTATTTATATGTTAAATGGTGCATATGGTATGGCAAGAAAATATACTAACTTAGTAGATATTACAGGTACTTATGTTGCAAATGATGGTAGCACGGAGTCATTAATTAATCATCTTGAAATTATGGATAAAACACCAAATCTTACAATGCCAGCAAATTTTGCTCAAATGAATTACGGAGTAGGGGAGAATTTTAAAGCAATTTTGTTTGGAGCTATTGCCAAAGGTGCAAAAGCTATGGGATATTGGCGAGATGGAGGAAGTACAGGTAATGATATAAGTAGTAGAGCATGGTGGGGTTCTTTACCTCAAATTAAAACAGAAATCGACCAGATGATGCCACTTATTAGATCTGATCATCATACAAGTTGGTCAGTTGAGTGCAATAATGAAAAAGTAACTTACGGCACAAGGTCTATACAAGACTTGGGTTATATGATTATTTCAAATCCAACAGCTGAAGAGGTAAAACTTAGTTGTATTATCAAAGATTTACCTTATAAAATTACAGGAGTAGAAGATTATTTTACGAAAGAAAATCAAGGAAGTTGGAGTGATAATTCTATAGAAATTGTATTGCCAAGACATGGTACTCAGGTTATTACACTTAACTAATCTATTTTGAGAGGTGTTAATTCCTCTCAAAAATATAGTTATCTATGCTCGTATAAAGAGCCATCTTTTGCATTAAGTACTGAAGAAGCACCTGTTAGATACTCATCCACTTCTCTAGCACATTCACGTCCCTCGTTGATAGCCCAAACTACAAGTGATTGACCACGTCGCATATCTCCTGCTGCAAAAATACCTTCTTCAGAAGTTGTATATCCTGTAGTTTTGATATTGCTTCTTTGATCTGTTTCAAGTCCAAGCTCTTCTATCACACCTGTTTGTTCAGGTCCTAAAAATCCCATTGCAAGAAGTACTAAATCAGCCTTGAGGACAAATTCGCTTCCCTCTACTTCCTCAAAGCCTCTTCCTTCCCATTTAATTTTTACACAGTTGACACCAGTTACATTTCCGTTCTCATCTTTGATAAAATCTTTTGAAAGGACGTTAAAATCCATTTCGCATCCCTCTTCTTGTGAAGATGACATTTTAAAAATTCTTGGATATAGAGGCCATGGCATACTTTCGTCTCTCTCTAGAGGTGCTTTTGGCATAAGCTCTATCTGCATAATTGATGTTGCTCCTTGTCTGACTGAAGTTCCAACACAGTCACTTCCTGTATCTCCTCCTCCAATAACAATAACATGTTTATCGGTTGCTAGTATTTCATCATTTTTAGCAAACACTTCGCCTTCAACTCGACTGTTGTTTTGCGCTAAAAACTCCATCGCAAAATGTATGTTGTTTGCATCACGATTTGGTATTGGTAAATCTCTAGGTAAGGTTGCCCCTCCACAAAGTACAACTGCATCATATTTTTCTTGAAGTTTTTTAACAGGTATATCTTCTCCTATATGAGCACCAGTAAAGAACACTATACCCTCTTGCTTCATAAGCTCAACGCGTCGCTGAACTATTTTTTTCTTTTCTAACTTGAAGTTTGGTATACCGTATCTTAGAAGTCCACCGATACGTTTATCCCTTTCATAGACAGTTACTTCATGACCTGCTTTATTGAGTTGATTTGCAACTGCAAGACCTGCTGGTCCAGAACCTACAACGGCTACTTTTTTACCTGTTCTTGTTTTTGGAATTTGTGGTTTCATCCAGCCTTTTTTGTAGGCTTTTTCAATGATTGCATATTCGATACTTTTGATATTTACAGGGTCTTCATTGATACCAAGTACACATGCTCCCTCACATGGAGCAGGACAGATACGTCCTGTAAACTCTGGAAAGTTATTTGTACTCATGAGTGTTCTAAAAGCTTGTTCCCATTTCCCTCGATAGAGCAGGTCGTTAAACTTAGGAATGATATTTGCAACAGGGCAGCCATAGTCGCTATGACAAAA
The DNA here is from genome assembly GCA_016744895.1 of Campylobacterales bacterium. Classification (GTDB taxonomy): domain Bacteria; phylum Campylobacterota; class Campylobacteria; order Campylobacterales; family QNZT01; genus SZUA-1433. The sequence continues at coordinate 12,500 of JADGDK010000044.1, forward strand.
TGGTACACCACAATCCATACATCTTGCAGCTTGTTTGTTTAATTCTTCATCATCCAAAGGGATGGTAAATTCATGATAGTGTTTTATTCGCTCTTGGATAGGAGCGTAGGTAAGGTTTTTTCTTTTAAACTCTTTAAATCCAGTTACTTTTCCCATACTATTCTCCTATGCGCTAACATCTTGTTCATCTTTGTTTCTCGGCTGATTTGCCAACACTCTTTTATAATCTACAGGCATTACTTTGATCAGTTTAGATACGGTGTTATCCCAATTTTCTAAAAGATCTTTTGCCTCTTTTGACCCTGTATATTTTATATAGTTTTCAACCATAGTTTTAATTTCATCAGACTCTTTTGGCTCTTCAACTTTGTCCAAATCTACCATTTCTGTATTGATTCGCTGTTTTAAAGTTGCATTTTCATCATAGATATATGCAATTCCTCCACTCATACCTGCTGCAAAGTTTTTCCCGATTTCGCCTAAGATAAGGACGCGTCCACCAGTCATATATTCACAACCATGGTCACCGATGGCACTAACTACTACATTGACACCAGAGTTTCTAACACAAAATCGCTCTCCTGCTAATCCATAGATATATGCCTCTCCACTTGTCGCTCCATAAAATGAAACATTTCCTAAAATAACATTTTCATTTGGCTCATAGGTGATGTTCTTTGGAGGATAAAGGATTAGTTTTCCACCACAGAGTCCTTTTCCAAAGTAATCATTGGCATCACCTTCTACTTCAAATGTAATACCGCTGTTGACAAAAGCTCCAAAACTTTGTCCACCGCTTCCTGTAGCTTTAAAGTGAATGGTATCTTCTTTTAATCCTTCTTCTCCATGTTTTCGTGTCATTGCAGCTGAGAGCATGGTTCCTACGGTTCTATTGATATTTTTAAGTTCTATCTTTTCTTTGATAGGAGTTTTGTCATTGATCGCAGCTTGTGCTAAATTGATAAGTTTGTTATCAAGTGCTTTGTCTATACCATGATCTTGTAAGATGCTTTGGTGCGTTGTATCCGTATCTCTTAAGTGTATACGGTATAGTAGTTTGTCAAGTTTAAGATGTTTAGCTTTCCAATGAGTAACATTCTCTTTTGCTTTAAGTTTATCTACTCGACCTACCATTTCATGGATTGTTTTAAACCCAAGTTCCGCCATAATCTCACGAAGTTCCTCAGCGATAAATTTTACAAAGTTGACAACATGTTCTACTTTTCCATTGTATTTTGCTCTGAGGTCTTTATCTTGTGTTGCGATTCCAACAGGGCAGGTATTGAGATGACATTTACGCATCATAATACACCCTTCAACCACAAGAGCACTTGTTGCGATTCCCCATTCCTCAGCACCTAGAAGTGTAGCGATAGCGATATCACGACCTGTTCTTAGTTGACCATCAGTTTGTACAACGATACGAGAACGAAGCCCATTTTTGACAAGTGTTTGATGTGTTTCAGCAAGTCCTAACTCCCATGGAAGTCCAGCGTGTTTGATAGAAGTTTGAGGGCTTGCACCAGTTCCTCCATCATATCCAGAGATCAAAACGACATCAGAGTGAGCTTTTGCAACACCCGCTGCAATTGTTCCAACACCTACTTCTGAAACAAGTTTAACATTGATTCTTGCATCTGTATTTGCATTTTTAAGATCATGAATGAGTTGTTTTAAATCTTCAATAGAGTAGATATCATGGTGAGGTGGTGGAGAGATAAGTCCTACACCTGGAGTTGAGTGACGTGTTCGTCCAATGATTTCATCTACTTTATGTCCAGGGAGTTGTCCACCTTCACCTGGTTTCGCACCTTGTGCCATTTTGATCTGTATCTCTTCAGAATTTACAAGATAGTTTGCAGTTACACCAAATCTTCCTGAGGCTACTTGTTTAATCTTTGAATTTTTATTAGTTCCAAATCTTTTAGCATCTTCACCACCTTCACCAGTATTACTTTTTGCTCCAATTTCATTCATTGCCATGGAGAGTGTAGTATGTGCTTCTTCTGAAATAGATCCATAACTCATTGCACCAGTTGCAAATCTTGTGATGATACTTTCAACACTTTCAACCTCACTGATGTCAATAGGTTTTTGTTTTGTAAAATCAAGAAGGGATCTTAATGTAATATAGTTTTCTCCACAATCATTAATAAGTTTTGCATACTGTTTATATGTCTCATAATTGTTTGTTTTTGTTGCATTTTGTAGAAGAAATATTACCTCAGGACTAAATAAATGATTTTCTCCTCTTTGTCTATAAGCATATTGTCCACCAACACCAAGATCATTTGCTTCAAGGTTCTCTTTTGGATAAGCAACTGCATGACAGATAAGCGTCTCTTCTTCAAGAGTATCCATAGTGATTCCTTCAAGTCTTGTTGGAGTACCTGTAAAATATTTATCAACTAATTCTGATGACAAACCAACCGCTTCAAAGATTTGAGCACCAGTATAAGATCTGATAGTAGAAATACCCATCTTAGACATTACTTTAAAGATACCTTTACCAATCGCTTTGATATAGTTTGCGACCGCCATTTCATGTGTAATGCCTTCATTGATAAGATCACGTTTTCTCATATCTTCTATTGTTTCAAATGCTAGATAAGGGTTGATAGCATTTGCACCATAGCCGATAAGAGTTGCAAAATGGTGAATTTCTCTTGCCTCAGCTGTTTCTATCACTAAACCACAATTGGTTCTGATTCCTTTTTTAACCAAGTGCTGGTGAACAGCACTTGTAGCAAGAAGTGTAGGGATAGGGGCTTTGGACTTTCCAATACCTTTGGTTGAAAGTATGATCACTTGATAATCATCATTGACCGCTTTTTCGACCTCTATTACGATCTGATCAAGGGCGGTTTGCATAGAACCTTTTTTCTTTGCATCAAAAAGAATTTTAAATGTTTTTGCTTTGAAGTTTAGATCTGTTACACCGCTTAATTTTTCTAACTGAACATTGGTCAAGACAGGCGAAGAGAGTTTGATAAATTTTCGCTCTTCATCTACTCTTTGGAAAAGATTTCCTTGTGGACCGATATAAGAAGTCAAAGACATAACCGATTCTTCACGAATTGGATCTATCGGTGGATTTGTAACTTGTGCAAATAGTTGATGAAAATAGTTATAAAGATTAATCGAACGATTTGAAAGAACAGAGAGTGCTGCATCATTTCCCATCGATCCTGTCGCTTCATAAGCTTCATTTGCCATAGGAGTTAAAATCATAGAAAGGTCTTCTTGTGTGTAACCGTAACATTTTTGTCGTTGTAAAACTGTAGTGTGATTTGGCTGTTTTACTTCAGAATTTAATGGAAGATCATCAATGTTTATTTTGTGTGAGTCAACCCAGTCTGCATAAGCAAATGCAGTTGAAAATTTTGTTTTTATCTCATCATCACTAATAATTCTTCCCTCTTCAAGATCTGCTAAAAACATTCGTCCAGGTTGTAGTCTACCTTTTAGTACGATATCTTCTGGAGGAAATTCTAATGCTCCTTGTTCACTTGCCATAACTAAAATATTATCTTTTGTAAGTGAGTACCTTGAAGGTCTTAATCCATTTCTATCAAGTGTCGCTCCGATAAATTTACCATCTGTAAATGCAACTGAAGCTGGACCATCCCATGGCTCCATAAAAGTAGCGTGATACTCATAGAAAGCTTTAAGGTCAGCATTCATCTCTTCATCTTTCCACGCTGCTGGAATCATCATCATCATTACATGCGGAAGTTCACGACCTGCAAGGGTTAGAAGCTCTACAACATTATCTAAAACAGAAGAGTCAGAACCTTTTTGTTCATTAATTAAGTATGGATAGATTTTATCAAGTTCATCATCTGTAAAGAGTTTTGATTTAAGCATTGATTGTCTTGCTCTCATCCAGTTGATATTTCCTCTAAGTGTATTTATTTCTCCATTATGTGCTAAATATCTAAAAGGTTGTGCTAGTGGCCAAGATGGGAAGGTATTGGTTGAAAATCTACTGTGTACTAAGGCAATTGCAGATTCAAAATCCTCATCTGCTAAGTCTCCAAAATATTGAGGTAGCTGTTCAGTAGTAAGTTGACCTTTATAGGAGATTGTTTTATAAGACATTGATGGCATATAAAAGTATTCAGTTCCTACAATTTTTGACTCTGTAACCATAGTCTGTGAGTGTTTTCTAGCTACATACATTTTTCGTTCAAATGCTTGTGCGTCTGCTAACCCTTCTGGTCTTTTGATAAATACATGATAAACATAAGGTTCTACAGATTTTACTTTTTCGCCAAGTGAATAGTTGTTTGTAGGTACTTTTCTCCATCCAAGAACTTCAAGCCCTAAATCTTCAACAACATTTGTAACGATACTTTGACATTCAATTCCTGCATTTAAATCTCTAGGAATATAAACAACACCAACGCCATAGTGTCCAAATTCAGGTAGTTCAAAACCTTGTTCTTTTGCAATACGACGCATAAAACGATCAGGCATTTGTGTTAAGATTCCAGCACCATCACCAGAGTTTTTCTCTGCGCCTACAGCTCCCCTATGTTCAAGGTTAATGAGAAGTTCAACCCCTTTACTGACGATATTGTGAGATTTTTCACCCTTTAAGTGGGCGACAAATCCAACTCCACATGCATCATGTTCAAACTCTGGATCATAGAGACCCTCTTTCTTGGGTAGATAAGTTGGTTGCATTTTACTCTTTCTGTGTGGATTTTACCTTTATGTAATATAAAAGATTTGGATGAATTATAGTGAAATTTTAATTAGATTATATATATAAAAAACCCTAAAGCTTCCTATCTTAAGATGTTATATAGAAGATTATTTTAATATTTGTTAAACAAATAGTTCTATCGAATGTAATTTTGGTGTTGAAAATAGTTTAGAATTTATAAATATATTATTTAAGTGGTTGTCCTGGATTTTTTGGAATTGCTTCTTTCCCGGTACTAGCTGTTTCACAACATTCCAATACAGTTTTATCAGGATTGTCTATGAAATCATATCCTCTATACACCGTATAAATACCATAAATAATCACTGCAATCGATGCAAGTTTTATCATCGTATCTCTAAATGATAACTGCTTAAATAAGCCAACAAAAAATCCTAAAGAGAATAGGGCAGGGATTGTACTAAGTCCAAAGATTAACATTACCAATGCACCATAGAACGCACTTCCTGTACTTGCAGCGGTAACAGCAAAAAAGTAGACTAATCCACAAGGAAGTAGACCATTTAACATACCTAAGATGTAAAAGCTAAAGATTGATTGGTCATTGATAAGGGATTTGAAACTTTTTTGGTACCAACTATTTTTTGAGATAGAGTGCTCTAGTAGTGTTAAAAATTTTAATTTACCCATCAATGAGAGTCCTGCGAGTATCATCACAACTCCAGCGATAATGGTTAATGTACCATTTGCAATATTGTTAAAAGATGCAACACCGCCTATAAAGCCAAAAATCGCGCCTAAAAGTGCATAGGTAGAAACTCTACCCATAGCGTATGTGATATGTGATAGAGATTGTTTTTGTTTACTCCATCCTTCATCAATTTTTGTACTACTGTAAGCGATAACAATACCGCCGCACATGCCAATACAATGTCCAAAAGAACCTAAAAATGCAATGGTAATAATTGAAAATATATCAACAGCTTCCATAAGTTACATACCTAGCAATTTTTTACGAATTCTTGGATCTGCAAGGGTTTCGCCACGAAGTTGCATTAGACGCATGGTTTCAAAATCTATCATGCCCTCTTTTTGATGCTCTCTTGCTCCAAAACCATAATGCATTGGCGTTGGGTCTGTACGTGTATACCAAGCTTTTTTTGCATCTATCCAATTTCCTGTATCTTCAGTATGTGTCCACAAGACTGCTTCATCTTTAAAGCTTTTATCTTCCAACCAGTTTACTAAACAGCCAATATCATCAAAAAACCAAGTTTTTCCACTAGGTGAAATTGCTTCACATGCATAGTTTTCATTGACTATTGTCATAGCACATTCTATATCATGATAGTGGTTTGGAATAATTTTGATATATTTTTTCTCTGTATTTCCTTCTACTGTAGCGATCATTTGCTCTTTTTTTGCCATAGAGGCAAAGAGGATTACAATAATTGTGATGATAAGAAGAATTATTAAAAATGGTGTAAATTTTTTCATAGCCAAACTCCGTTTCTGATATAGTAAATGATAGGGTATGCAGTGCATAGTATGACAAAAAGTGTGTTAAAGATGCGTGAATATCTGTATGCACTTTCTAGCTCATATTTAAGTAATATTTTTAAGATAAAATTACTTACTCCAAAAAAAACTCCTAAAAATAGAAGTGTCCATAAAAAATAGCCAATGAAGTAATATTCTGATTGTAACATACAAAAAGGACATTTGTGTGTTGGAAGTTCGTAGATATAAGTTCCAAAAAAGTGATTAACACTACTATAAGATATGTATAAAAAGAGAATACTCGAGGTAAAGAGCAGGTACGTGTTTTTTTGTAGACTCAAAACTATATTTAATATATAAAGCAGATAAAATAGTGTCAATAATAAGGTAATACTTAATCCAAAAGGAAGTTCATTGCTCCCTGATATTCCAAAGATTACTGAACAACATGAGACAGGTTGCTCCAATGAGATATTAAGAAAATATGTGATGTCTAAGTAGAATTCAACAGATAAAAGGATAAAAATAAGTACAAAAAACCAAAACTTTTCTTTAAAAAAAGGATAATTTATTGCTTTTAAGTCCTCATGGTTAACGATCATCCAAATACCTATCAAAAATAGTATAGAGATTTTGATAAGAAGCAGGGGATTTCCATAATCATTTGCGCCTATAACTCCAGCTGCACACATAGCTCCTGGGACAATTGTCGAGAGTTTATCAATAGTGTAGGCAAAATAGGGGACTAGAAGTATTTTAAAGATAAGTGAAAAGATAATGATAAGAATAATGAGATATGCTTTTTTTTCAAGCTGGTACTGTTTGACTGATGTTGTACTAAAATCCCAATCTTTTAAAATCCCAATCGCGCCAATAAATGCTATGAGGGCAAGTACATAAAGTAAGGTTTCGCTAAAGAGATAGATGAGAACTTGGTTTGATAAAAAGAGTTCCACCTAAACAATCTCTCCATTTTTTATATTTATAACTTTATCAATAAAATCCAATGATTCAAAGAGTGGATCATGTGTTGCTATGACGATTGTTTTTTCTAAAGATTTTAGGGTTTTAATGACTTCTATAAATGCTAAGGCATTGTTACGATCTAAATTTGCTGTTGGTTCATCACAAAGGATGATTTTGGGGTTATTGACTAAAGCTCTTGCAATTGCACATCTTTGTTTTTCTCCACCCGAAAGGTCTTTGACTGTTTGGTCTTTTTTATGTGCAATATTTGCTAAATTCATGGCATGTGCTACTTTGTCATTAATCTCTTGTTGCGATAATTTAAGTGGGATAAGTGGTAAAGCAGTATTTTCTGCAACATTTAAATTTTCAAAAAGGTTAAATGATTGGAATATAAAACCAATATCTTTTGATCTAAAACGTGATGCGTGAAAGTCAGGTAATTTTGCTATCAACTTATCATCAACTTTGATCTCTCCACTGGTTGGTTTGATAAGTGCTGAGATAAGTGACAGTAGGGTAGATTTACCACTTCCACTAACGCCTTTTAAAATGAAAAGTTTATGTTTTGGTATATGTAAATTGATATTTTTGAGTGCTTTAAACTCATTTGTTGCATTTGGATTAAATGTAAGATTTAGATTTTTTATCTGTATCATTTCATTGCCTCATTTGGATCTATAATAGCAATTTTCCATACGGGTATAAGTACTGATGCAACAAAAGGTACGATAAAAAATAAAAAGAGCGAACTTATCAATCCAAAATCAAAAGTAGGTGTAAAAGATACATTGTTTTCAAGATTATTAAATCCTAAAAATATACTTCTTAAAAGTGGGGCATCGAGTAAAAAAACATAAGAATATGCAAAAAATATTCCTATAATAAAAGCAAATAACCCCACGATTAGAGTCTCTGAAACTTTAAGTTTTAAAACATCTTTGATACTCCATCCTACGGATCGTAAAATTGCGATTTCTTTTTTATCACTTGAATTTATCATAGAGTATCTTTGGTATAAGATGAGCATGAAGG
>JADGDK010000045.1 GCA_016744895.1 Campylobacterales bacterium
TATTAAGGCATTGGCAAAATTGCTACGTAATAATATTAAAGGTCAAGATATTGTTGCTCGTTTTGGTGGTGAAGAGTTTGTATTGTATCTTAAAGATACACCTGCTGAAGCTGCATCAAAATTTATGCATTCAATATGTTTCAAAATATCAGAACTCAATATTATTTTATTCAATAATGAACAGATCAATTTTACTGTTTCTATAGGTCTCTCTTCAAAACAACATGTAACATTGCATGAGCAAATAAACCATGCTGATGAACTTCTTTACAGTGCTAAAAATAGTGGAAAAAATAGAGTTGTAGATGACCTTGTTTTAGCATAAAAGCTCAATTTCGATAAAATACTCCATTATTATAAATATTAAATTGGAGTTATAGATGAAATTTGTATCAATTATCATTGGAAGTAAAAGTGATTATTCTGTGATGGTAGAGTGTGCGAATACACTTGATAAATTTGGCGTGTTACATGAGTTAATTATATCCTCAGCACATAGAAGTCCTGAGCGAACACATTCTTATGTTAAGGGTGCTGAAGAGAGAGGTAGTAGAGTATTTATTTGTGCAGCAGGTATGGCAGCACATTTAGCCGGAGCAGTTGCAGCACTTACGATCAAGCCTGTTATTGGCGTTCCTATGAAAGGTGGAGCGATGGATGGCATGGATGCTATGCTTAGTACAGTTCAAATGCCTTCAGGTATGCCAGTAGCTACTGTGGCTATGGGCAAAGCTGGTGCTATCAATTCTGCATATCTTGCAATGCAAATTCTTTCGTTAGAAGATAATGATCTTCAAGTAAAACTTCAAGAAGATCGTATTTTAAAATCTAAAAAAGTTGAGAGTGATTCAGCTGATATTGAGATAAAACTCTAGTTTTATGGATTTTCAAAAAGAGCTTGAAATTTTAACAAAAGAGCCAAAAGTAGTAGATAAAAATATTGCTACGAGTGAATTTGTTAAATCAAGCTTTGAAGCCGTACTCAGACTTCATCAACAAGTTGTTGATAGTAAAGAGTCTGAACTTTCACAATTAAGAGATGAAAATGATTTTTTAAAAGAGTTGGTGATTTCTATCCAAGATGTAAATTCAGAAGATAGACAAAGTATAGAGATTTTAACAAAACAGATTAAAGCTTTGCAAGATGAGCTTGAGTTTACCAAACGAAAATATAAATTGATGTGGAATAAAGCAGTAGAGAATTATAAAAAATGAGTGAAGTCAAAAAGCGTCAAAAAAAAGTTGTACTTTTTGTAAGCCCTGGATGTAAATGGTGTACGGTTGCAAAAAGTTATTTTAAAAAAAATGATATAAAATTTAAAACTATCGATATCAGTAAAGATGAAAAAGCAAAAAAAGATTGTGAAAATCATGGATGTCGTGGTGTTCCAGTTGTATTGATTGGTAGTCGATGGATTGCTGGGTTTAACCAGAAAAAAATAGATAAAGAATTAGGAATAAAATGAAAAAAGTGATGAATTTTTCACAAATGCTGTTAAAATTACAAACATATTGGGCAGATCAAGGATGTGCTATCGTACAGCCTTATGATATTCCAGCAGGGGCGGGTACTTTTCATAAAGCGACTTTTTTACAGACCCTTGATCCTACTCCATGGAATTGCGCTTACGTGGCACCAAGTCGCCGCCCAACTGATGGAAGATATGGTGAGAACCCTAATCGATTAGGTGCATATTATCAATTTCAAGTCATTATGCAACCTAGTCCTGATAATATTCAAGAGCTATATTTGAAGAGTCTAGAAGCTCTTGGGCTTGATCTAAAAAATCATGATATTCGTTTTGTAGAAGATAATTGGGAATCTCCAACACTGGGTGCGTGGGGACTTGGCTGGGAAGTATGGCTTGATGGTATGGAAGTTACTCAATTTACTTATTTTCAACAAGTGGGTGGATATCCATGCGAGAGTGTTGCAGCTGAAATTACTTATGGAACAGAGCGTTTAGCAATGTACCTTCAAAATGTGGATAGTGTTTATGATATTGTTTGGAGTGAAAACCAACATGGTATTACGACCTATGGTGATGTGCATAAACAGAGTGAATTTGAGTTTTCTAAGTATAGTTTTGAAGTTGCTGATACGGATATGCTTTTTAAACATTTTTCTGATTATGAAAATGAGTGTAATCGCTGTCTTGAAGAGAAATTACCACTTCCTGCGTATGATTATTGTCTCTTAGCTTCACATACGTTTAATGTATTAGATGCTCGAAAAGCGATTTCAGTTACTGAAAGACAAAATTACATCTTGAAGGTTCGTGATCTTGCAAAAGGGTGTGCGACAGTTTATAAGGAACAGTTGGATGAAACTACAAAAGATAGTTGATATCTTAAATGAGCTGAGTCCTTTTGAGCTTCAAGCAGATTGGGACAACAGCGGTTTGATGGTGGGCACTTTAAATGAAGAGGTTACTGATATTTATGTTGGGCTTGATGTGGATCTTGAACTTTTAAACAGTATCAATGAGAACTCAGCACTTATCGTTCATCATCCAATTATTTTTAAAGGGCTTAAACAGTTAGACTTTACAAAACATCCTTCAAACCTTATTCAAAAAGCGATACAGAAAAATATTTCGATCATTGCGATGCATACCAATTATGATATAACCCACCTCAATCGTTATGTTTTGAGTGAAGTTTTAGGATTTGAAGTAAAAGAGTGTGAAGAGCATTTGTGTTATTTTGATGTGGATATGCCTTTTAATGAATTTGCTAAAAAAATATCAAAAATTTTAAATTTACCCTATATCAAAACTGTCACTTCACATGATTATATAAAAACAGCTGCACTATGTACAGGTTCAGGTGCAAGTTTGTTGGGAGAATTAAAAGCTGATTGTTTGCTAACTGGTGATATTAAATATCATGAGGCACTCGAAGCACAAGAGAATGGAATCTCACTAATTGAGATTGGACATTACGAGAGTGAGGTGCATTTTGGCGCTTCTTTAAAGAGGGAGTTGCAAAATTATGGTTTATCTGCTATAATCGCAAATTCCAAAAATCCATTTACATACATAGGATAGAGACAAACATGAATGCATATTTAAAACAACTTGTAGAATTAGTAGATATTGATAAAAAAATTGACTCATTTGAACCAAGAATTGAGCAGATAAGAGCAGAACTTGATGGTAAACTTAATGCTCAAAAAGATCTTGAAGCGAAGATAGAAAAACATAATGAAGATCTTCAAGACAATGAACTTAAAAAACGTAAAAATGAGCTTCATCTTACTGAACTCAATGATAAGTTAAAATCATTAAGTGAAAAAAGCGGTGCTGTAAAAACAGAAAAAGAGATGAAAGCACTTCAACTTGAAGAGGAAATAGCAAAAGAACAAATTGATTTTGCAAATGATGAAATTGAGCGATTTGATAAAATTGGTGAGTTAAAAACTACTGAAATTGAAGCATTTAAAAAAGAGATTGAAGAGATGCAAGAAGAGATTGCTGATGTTCAAAAAGAGACAGATGTTCAATTAGAAACTCTTGATAAAGAACGTATGAATGTTTTTGGAGATAAACAGACACTTATGTCTGCAATGAGTCAAAATATTATTGTTTTTTATGAAAAAATTAGAAGATGGGCTGGAAATACAACAGTCGTTCCTGTTAAAAAACAAGCATGTTATGGTTGTTATATGCGTATCAATGATCACACTTATGCAAATGTAATTAAGGGTGAAGAGATTACTACTTGTCCTCACTGTGGCCGTATCTTATACTTAGAGCCTCAAAATGAAGAGGAGAGCGCAGAGAGTTAAATTGTCTCTTTTTACAATTTGTTATTTTAGTATCGCTTTGATTATTTATATCATAGCGATACCTTTTCTTATACTTCTGTCTTTTAAACAAAAATACCAGCATTCAATACCAAAAAGATTTGCACTTTGGAAAAATTCTCCTTTTAAAAAAGAGGGTGTATGGTTTCATGTTGCATCTTTTGGTGAAGTACGTTCTCTTAAGCCTATCATCTCTAGGTTGGAAGATGTCATCAATATCTCTACAATTACTCAAACTGGTTTTGAAGAAGCTGGTAAATTAACGCAAAACAGTCGTTATTTGCCATTTGAGTTATTGCTTCCTTTTTGGATTAACAAACAAAAAGTATTAGTGGTAAGTGAAGCTGAACTTTGGTATCTACTCTTTTTAGTTGCAAAGTTAAAAGGGGCAAAGACATACCTTATCAATGCTCGTATATCTGACAATTCTTATAAAAGTTATCTAAAATTTTCTTGGTTTTATAAAAAGATCTTTGCTCAAATTGATATGGTGTTTGCTCAAAGTGAAAAAGATAAAAGTCGTTTACTTGAGCTTGGTGCTAAAAATATAGTAGTTAATGGTAATATCAAAGCTTTTCAAGAGATAGAAGTAACAAAAGTATATACTAAGCCTAAATGTGAAGTCATTACCCTTGCAAGTACTCACAAGGGTGAAGAATCGTTGATATTAAAAAATTTACAGTTATTACCTAATCAAAAATATATCGTTGTTCCTCGCCATCCTGAGCGTTTTAATGATGTTGATAAAGAACTTCTCAAGTATGCTCATGATAAAGATCTCACCTATCACCGTTTTAGTCAAAGAGCGGATTTAGAAAGTGATATTGTTTTGATTGATTGTTTAGGTGAGCTTATCAACCTCTACGCCATTAGTGATATTGTAATACTTGGTGGTTCATTTGTTGAAGGGGTAGGTGGACATAACCCCCTTGAACCTGCTCATTTTGGATGTAAGATTTTAAGTGGAAAACATATCTTTAATCAAGAAGCACTTTTTAGTTTAGTAGATGGGATTGAGCTTGTAGAAGTTAATGAGATAAATTCTAGTATGCCAGAGTTAAGTCATACCAGAATTACGAGTACTACTGATATAGAGCCTATTATTAAATTATTATCATTCTAAAGTTTTATCTTCACATTTTTTAAAGTTTGAAGTATTTGCTTCTTTTTCTATTTCTATATGTGTATATCCAAAATTTGAAGTCTCCCTAATCTGATCCCAATCATCACTAAAATAGAGATTTATACTTGTTACATTTAAATTATTTATTGGTTTGAAATGATTTTCTTTAGATGTGGGAGTCTCTTTTGTATGATATATTTGTACATACTTAGCCTCTTTACTTTTTTCAATGGCCTTCTCATGGAGTGCTAGGAATTAAAATGATGGTGACCAAACAATAGAAGAGTTATTAAATGATATAGAAAAAGAACTTTTTAGAAAAGGATATGCAAATGATGGAACATATTTTAATGATAAGAAACATGCCAACAATTTTATTCCTTCTAACATAAATATCAATGAAAATCATCAGCTTTTTGTAGAAAAACAGTTGCAAAAAGCTTTAGATAAATGAGCAAAAGAAATATGTTTGGATGCATTTGTAAATATGGAGACTTCAGCACAATTTGATTGGATACGAGATATCAAAAACCAAGGAAAAGAAATTAAGTTTATGCAAGAGGGTATGATGTGTGATTATCTTCATACTGAACTTTCTATGTTTTTACAACCAAATATCGAGTGGTTTAATCGAAGTAAGAAAGCAGATTTTGATTCTGAACCAATTTTGGTTGACTATCTTAATCCTAATGCTGAGATTATTGTTTGGTTAAATAATGTTAACAATAGTTATGATACAATTTATATAGGTGCATTAAGAGGATATAAATTTACTCCTCTTCTTGAAATTGAAAATGGATATATAAAAAATATTCCAGAATATTATTAAATAAAAGGAGTCGGAAAATTAACGCTTCCCACTCTCTACTTATCTATGCTGAAATCTTGGTTAATATGTATTCATAAGAGGAGAATTGTGTAAAATTTGAGCAACTAAGAGAGATTTGAAGCGTTAAACAGTACAATGCAAAAAAGTCAAGAAAAGAGTAAAAAATGACAGAAAAAGCGTATAAGCTATTAGCTATTCAAGAAGGGATTACAAACCGATCAGCAAAAGATCTTATTGATCGGGGGGTGGTATACTGTTTAGGGAAAAAAGTAGTCATGGCAAGAGCCATGATGCACGTCAATGTTCGATTTAGAGTAGAAGAGATTAATAAAGTGAAGGTCATCTTTGAAGATGAAAATATCGTAGCGATTGATAAGCCAGCACATGTCACAAGTGAGCAAATTGCAAAAAAACATGGGCAGAGATTACTACATCGTTTAGATAAAGAGACTAGTGGTGTTTTACTTTTAGTGAAAAATGAAGAGTTTAGAGAAAAAGCGATTAGAGAATTTAAACGACATACGGTACAAAAAGAGTATCTTGCATGGGTAAATGGTATGGTTGTGGATGATATGGTTATTGATAAGCCAATTATGACGATCAAAGTTAAAAACCAATCTCACTCTAAAATCTCTGAAGATGGAAGAAATGCGATCAGTGAAGTTTCGCCTTTGATGATAGATGGTAAAACAACAAAAGTCAAAGTTGTGATTAAAACAGGGCGTACACATCAAATTCGTGTACATCTTAAAAGTGAAGGGTTCCCAATTATAGGGGATCAACTTTATGGAGGAAAGTCGCATAAAAGAGTGCTTTTACATGCTTCTAAAATTTCACTTATGGGGTATAGTTTTGAGTCAAAAGAGCCTAAGGATTTTAGGCTTTAAAAATAGAGTGTGCAAAAGGAGGCAGTGACTCCTTTTGTAGTTTAGACAGCAAGTAAAAAATAACTTACTATTCCCAATGCAAATGTTGCTAATCCATAGTACAAAGTGTTTGCACTTATAAGACCCATTTTACAACTTGTACATGACTTCTCATAATTTAATTCATAATATCCTACAAAAAAGTAGGCTACTACGAGAATTGAGGCTATGACAAGACCATATCCTGTATATGTATGAAGTGAATTGAGTGTATCAGGTGAAACAAAAAAACTTGCTATGTTTGCTAGGATGATAAAAAAGAGTATTTTTTGTACCATACTTATGACATAGTCTCGTTTAAAAACCGCAGGACAACTCTCAAATGAACCTTGTACCCCACCAGCGGCAAGCTCTTTTTCAAACTCTTTTCTTCCTTTGTTTTTCATCCTATTTGCCAATGTAGCACCATAAACATAATCAATTTTTCTCTGTAAAAGAAGTGCGAATTCACCTTCAGCTTTTAGAGAGTGTTGATTTCCTGTTCTATCTTGATATATGAGATTGATTTTTTCAAAGCGCTTGACATTTTGAGTAATATCTGGGAAATAGAGTGTTTTTTCCATTGAGTCTATAGATCCACTTTTTCGAATGATTCGGGGATTTATAATTTCTAAATAAGAGCCGTCTTCATTTTTAATTACTATAACTGACATAGGAATGGCAATTTGGATAGCAGCCAAAGCATTAACTTTTTTCTCTTTCATAGTATCTTTTATATCTTGGATAACTGTGTATAATTCTTCATCAAAAATTCTTTGATCTGGTGAAATAATGTTGATTCGTTTATCTGGATAAGTGATAATTTCTCTAACCATATATGCTCCTAAATGTATAAGTTAATATTATAGCTTCATTGGCTTAGAGTGCCTATAAAGTAAAAATTAGTTATACTCTTTGGATGAAAAAAAGAGGTTTAGAAAAATTTAATAACTTAGTTGATGCTCTTTCCGAACTTCCAACAGTCGGTAAAAAATCAGCAATTCGTTATGCTTATCACATGGTATTGGGTAACTCTTTTTCTGCACTAAAACTCTCTCATGCAATAGAAGATGCTGTAGCAAATATTAAAAAATGTACGATTTGTAATGGGCTTAGTGAAGATGAACTTTGTGATATTTGTACTGATGAAGCACGTGATGAAAGTAAACTCTGTATTGTAGAGAGTGCAAAAGATATTTTTGTGATAGAGGATAATGTTGCTTTTGTAGGTCGATACTATGTTCTTGAAAATTTAGATGCAAAAAATATCGAAAAACTTGAACGTCTTATACAAGATGGTATAGAAGAGGTAATATTTGCTTTTAGTCCTTCATTAGCAAGTGATGGCGTCATCCTCTTTATTGAGGAAAAATTGAAATCTTATACACTGAATTTTACCAAAATTGCTCAAGGTGTACCTACTGGGGTGAGTTTGGAAAATGTTGATATGATTTCACTCTCAAAAGCGTTAACAGATCGTGTAAGAATTTAATGTTCTAAAATATAGAGCGCAATTTCATCACTTAAAAAATAGTTTGTATTAAAAAAATATCTATCTTTAAAGGTTAGTTTTTTTTCATCCACTAATGCCATGGCATTATTAAGTTGATGTTGTGTAAGAAGTGTTTGCGAAAAACCTACAATACTTCTAAGTCCAAGTAGTACTTTTTCGCTGATTATTGCCTCTTGACTCAATTTTTCAATTTTGATATCTTGTGGATTTTTGATGAAAGTTTCAATATCATTTTGTGTATAAAATCTTTGATCTTTTAAAAATCCAACAGCCCCACTGCCAATACCAAGATAATCTTTATATTTCCAATAGCCCAAATTGTGTTTTGATTGATAGATTCCAAAATTTGAAATCTCATATTGAGGTAAACCTCTTTTTTGTATCTCTTTTGCAAACCAATAGGCTAAAGTTTCATCATCATTTTGTACTTGTGGTTTATTAAAAAAATTGGTTCCTTCTTCAAGCGTAAGTGAATATGCACTTAAATGATTGATAGGAAGTGAAAAAGCAGTTTTAAGATCATTTGTTAAAAGTGTTTTGTTATCAATAGCAGTACCATAGATTAAATCAAGAGAGATATTTTTAAAACCAATTTTATGAGCATTTTCTATTGCTTGTATTGCTATATTTGAATTATGGTTTCTACCGAGCATCTTTAATTTTTCGTTGTGAAAACTCTGTACTCCAAAACTAATACGATTAACACCTAATGCTTTCATCCCCTCTAGCCATAAAAGAGTTGCACTATTTGGATTTGCTTCAGTTGTAATCTCTGCATTTTCTTGGAGGTAGGGTTTTATCAAGTCAAAAAATGGTTTATACAGGTTGGCATTTATAGTAGAAGGGGTGCCCCCACCAATAAAGAGTGTTTCAATACTTTCATAGGTTGTTTCAAATTTTTCTAGTTCTGATTTCAATTGCTTTAAAATAGCCTTCATATACTTAGATTTTAGATCAAATTTGTCTACGTATGAATTAAATGCGCAGTAGTGGCATTTGCTATCGCAAAAGGGTATATGGAGGTATAGGATCACATTTAACCTTTTACAATCTATTTTTAGCTATTATATCAAATCAAAAATATAAGCACAATTTAGTATACGTGTTTAAATACAAATTTCATAGGGGGATACAGTGTCACAAAAAATATATAGACCAAATGTAGCTGCGATTGTTTTATCTCCCAAATACCCTTTTATTTGTGAAATATTTATTGCAAATAGAAATGATATGAGAAATAGTGTTTGGCAATTTCCACAAGGTGGAATTGATGATGGAGAGACTCCTGAAGATGCTTTATATAGAGAATTAAGAGAAGAAATCGGTACAGATAAAGTTGAAATAATAGCTGAGTATCCTGAGTGGCTTAGCTATGATTTTCCCAATAAAGCGTCAAAAAAAATGTATCCATTTGATGGGCAGAAACAGAAATATTTTTTAGTAAAACTTAAAGGCTCTGCCACAATAAATTTGGATACCAAAGAGCCAGAGTTTATGGAGTATAAATATGTTTCATACTCTAATATTTTTGATGATATTTCACATATGAAAAAGCCTATATATAAAAAAGTGCTTGATCATTTTAAAAAACATGGATATATTTCGTAAAGGTTTAGTGTAAAATGTTAATTGTACAAAAATTTGGTGGTACGAGTGTAGGTGATTTAGAGCGGATTGGTAATGTAGCAAAGAGAGTTGCAAAGAGTAAAGATCAAGGTAATGACCTAGTCGTTGTCGTATCAGCGATGAGTGGTGAAACGAATAAGCTTATAGGTTATGCTGATCATTTTAGTAAATCTCCTGCGGTAAGAGAGATGGATATGTTACTAAGTTCTGGTGAACGTGTGACAAGTGCACTACTTTCTATAGCCTTGCAAGAGATGGGTTATGATGCGGTTTCTATGAGTGGTAGAAAAGCTGGTATTTATACCGACGAGAAACATACAAGTGCAAGAATTTCTCATATCAATACAAAAAATATGCAAAATAATTTGAAAGAGGGAAAAATTATCATCGTAGCAGGCTTTCAAGGAATTACCGATGATGATAATGTTTCTACACTTGGTCGAGGGGGCAGTGACTTAAGTGCTGTAGCGATTGCAGGTGCAATGGGTGCGGATTTATGTGAAATTTATACAGATGTTGATGGTGTTTACACAACAGATCCAAGAATTGAACGAAATGCACGAAAAATTGATAAAATTTCTTATGATGAGATGCTTGAATTTGCAAGTTTAGGTGCAAAAGTACTTCAAAATAGATCAGTAGAGATGGCTAAAAAACTTAATGTCAATCTTGTCACTCGAAGTAGTTTTAACGAAAACGAAGGTACATTAATAACAAAGGAAGAGAATATTATGGAAGAGCCTATTGTAAGCGGTATTGCACTAGATAAAAATCAAGCAAGAGTCTCATTGAGAGATGTCAAAGATGAACCTGGAATTGCCGCTAAGATTTTTTCAACATTGGCAGAGAATAGTATTAATGTTGACATGATTATTCAAAATGTAGGACATGATGGAACTACAAATCTTGGATTTACTGTGCCTGAAAATGAGCTTGAGACTGCAAAAAATATTATGGAAGAACTTAATGCCGCTAAAAATTTAGAGTATGACAATAATATTGCCAAAGTCTCTATTGTAGGTGTGGGAATGAAAAACCATAGTGGTGTAGCTGGCACAGCATTTAGTACCATGGCAGATAATAATATAAATATAGAAATGATCAGTACAAGTGAGATAAAAATCTCTATGATTGTAGATGAGAAGTATAGTGAATTGGCTGTAAGGTCTCTTCATCAAGCGTATAGTTTAGATCAAAAAAGTTAGGTTAAAGATTTGGATCAAGATTTCTCTTTATGGACACTAGAACGTATTAGAGAAGAGGGTAGTGCTATGAATTGGATGGAGGAACGCAGGTTTGACTGGGTTCCTTTGGCAGCAGCTGCTATTGATCGCTTGATCAATGCTCAAACTTTTTTGTTAGTTACCGATAGAAAAAGAGAGTGGTTTGCACGTTATATCTTAAGTCGTTTAAATAAATATGATGGACATAGACCACTTTTACCTATTGTATCACTTGGTACAGTGTTCCCTTATATCGATGAGCTTAAAAATGAAGAGCAGATGATTGTTTTAGAAGATATGCTAAGTCTATCATTTCCTGCCGGATATACGTTCTTTTATATTGGTAAAGGTAATGATCCAAGAGCTCAAATTGCTAAAAGAAAAGAGGATAGCTTTGCTTGGCTTCTTGATGAAAAAGTGCAAAATAGTTTTTATCTTAATTCAAAAGATGAAAATCTTGACATACAACTTATTCAACTTATATCACTATTTGATAAGAGCATCGATGCGATTCTTTTTTCAGAGGTTGATGTACAAAGTGCATTATGATTTCTTCAACTATTGTTGTATCAGAAGATTTGGAATTTGCCAAAAAAAGTGTATTGTCAAATGTTGATTCAAAGTTAGTTAAAACTTATTTTGTAGATGAAATTGAAAGGTCTGGTGAGTTTAAGGTTGAATTAGCAAAAGAGGTTGTTAGAGAAGCATATATTGCTGAAGAATATACAAAATACCTTATTTTATCTGCTCTAAGTTACAACATTATTGTTCAAAACTCACTTTTAAAACTTCTTGAAGAACCTCCTAGAAATATTGTATTTATATTGATTGTTAAATCAAAGACAGCACTGCTTCCAACAATTCGTTCACGCTTAAATATTACACATCTAAAAAGTCAAAAAGAGCCATATGATGTAGGACTAAATCTTAAAAATTTAAGTTTAGATGATATTTTTATGTTTTTAAAAAAACATAAAAATAGCTCACGTGATGAAGTTAAAGAGATTATTCAAACACTGTTAAAAGATCTTGTAATGATTGAAAATATTAGACTCACTAGCTCAGAGCTTGATATGTTTGATAAATCTATTGAACTTTCACAGTTAAATTCAAGACCTCAAAATATACTCTCCTATCTATTATTGACAATACATCAAGCCCAAGGTAGAAAATGAAAATTATTAAGTTAGATTCTCAAATAGATCGTGATTTAATTTTAAATAAAATTGGTTCAACTGAAGCTGGCATACAAATTATGAGAGATAAGATGTATACACATTGTTTTTATTTGAAAGATATAAAAACACCTGCTGCAAATATTCTCAAACAAGATGCACTTTCAATTGGTGCTGATTTGGCTGTTGAAAAAGATACGATACTTTATAAAGAAGAGACAATTGATGCCCTTTTGATTGCCACTGATAAACAGTTGAAAACATTGTCGAGAAAAGAGTTGGCTCAGCCTTTTGGTTTGAAAGGTTTTGCTAAAGAATTGAAAAAGTATTTAAAAAAGCATGATACTTCGACACAGATTATGGGTGTTTTAAATGCTAATGAAGATAGTTTTCATCAAAGTAGTAGATTTTCACAAACAAGTGCCATTACACGAGTTGAACAGATGATAGAAGAGGGTGCTGACATTATTGATATAGGAGCAGTTTCTTCTCGTCCTGGTAGTGAGATAGTAGATGCAAATGAAGAGCTTAATCGTATAGCGCCAATTATTGATGTTTTATATAAACAAAAGCTTTATGAGAGAGCAGCTTTTAGTTTAGATAGTTATGAACCTATAGTAATAGAGTATGCATTAGATCGTGGATTTTCTATTATAAATGATATTACAGGATTATCAAATAATATTGTTGCTGAGTTGGCATCAAAGTATAATGCTACAGTAGTATTGATGCATATGCTTGGTACGCCGCAAGGTATGCAAAATAGTCCTTCATATGAAAATGTTTTATTAGATATTGAAGCTTTTTTTGAAAAAAGAGTTCAAAAAGCTAAAGATTTTGGGATTAGTGATATTGTATTAGATATTGGGATAGGATTTGGAAAAACATTGACTCATAATTTACAGTTAATTAAGCATCTTTCGCATTTTCAAAAGTTTGGATTACCTTTACTTGTTGGGGCAAGTCGAAAATCAATGATAAATACAATTTCACCATCGCTGATAGATGAAAGACTAGCAGGAACTTTGGCTCTGCATTTGAAAGCTTTAGATGAGGGTGCAAATATTATCCGCTGTCATGATGTCAAAGAACATAAACAGGCATTTAAAGTAAGAGATGCACTTAATGGAACTATTATATGAAAACTGCTCTAGTACAGCAAAAATTTCTTGGATCAAAAGAGTTAACTATACAAGAGAGTGTAAGATTAATTAAGAAAGCAAAAGAGGGTGGGGCAGAGTTAATTGTTTTACCAGAATTACACCAAGATCGATATTTTTGTATCAATGAAAATGTTGATAACTTTGATTTGGCAGAGGATTATCAAAAAGATTTAGAGTTTTGGTCTGATATTGCAAAGAGAAATTGTGTTGTATTGGTAGTCTCTTTATTTGAAAAAAGAGCTGCAGGTCTTTATCATAATACAGCAATTGTATATGAGTATGATGGAACAATTGCAGGAAAATATAGAAAGATGCATATTCCTGATGATCCTGGATTTTATGAAAAGTTTTATTTTACTCCTGGTGATTTAGGCTTTGAACCGATAGAGACAAGTGTTGGAAAACTTGGTGTCTTGATTTGTTGGGATCAGTGGTTTCCTGAAGCGGCAAGACTGATGGCTTTAAAGGGAGCAGAAATTCTTATATACCCAACTGCAATTGGATGGTTTGATGAAGATTCCAAAGAGGAGAAGAAAAAACAACTTGATAGTTGGATCACAGTTCAGCGAGGACATGCGATTTCTAACGGATTACCTCTCATTGCTGTAAATCGTATTGGGAAAGAAAAAGATGATTTTGATGCAATTGATGGTATTCATTTTTGGGGAAATTCTTTTGCTGTAGATGCTCAAGGAGCCTTTCTTTATAAAGCTTCCTCAAATGAACAAGAGGTAGAAATTGTAGATATTAATTTACGGGCAAGTGAATATATTAGAAGAATTTGGCCATTCTTAAGAGATAGACGGATTGAAGATTATGGAGAATTGACACAAAGGTTTATTGACTAAATGTATTATTTTAATACAATAATCTTACTTTTTATTGTATATTTGTAAAAAAGTATACTTAATTTTACAAAAGTGTCGATCTTGTAAGTATCAAGATAAAAAAGGATACTTAGATGAAAAAGATAATTTCTTCAATTCTACTCAGTGGATCACTTCTCTTTGCTGGAAATTTTAATACTGGAATTAAAATGCTGGATAATGAAAAAGAACAAAAAGCGAGTGAAGCATTTTTTTTAGCAGCAAAAAGTGGTGATTTAGATTCTCAAATGATTTTAGGTGAGATGTATTTAGATGGTATTGGTGTTGAAGTAGATCATCAAAAGGCTTTTTTTTGGCTTTCAAAAGCTGCAAGAAGTGGAGATGTAGAAGCTCAGCATCTTTTAGGATTTATGTATGAAAATGGTTTAGAAGTAGCTGTCAATATGAAAAGAGCGGTAAAGTGGTATACGGAAGCTGCACTTCAAGGAGACGTACTTTCACAATATAATTTAGCCATTATATATAAAGAAGGAAAAGGTGAAGTAACAAAAGATATGAAAGAGGCTTTTAAATGGCTTGCAATGGTACAGGATGCAAGAGAAGAAATTGAATTTGTAGCGTCAAAATAAAAACCAAACAAGCAGAGATGGGGCTTGTTTGGTTAAAGAGGAGTATTTAGTTTAATCCATTTGTCTTCGTAAAAATGTTGGATAATCTAAATCATCATCTTCTAAGATATATCCACCACCACTTACTTTTCTATTCATGCTTGGCATATCTATAGTTTTTTTCGTAGTAGTCTCTGTAGAGGAGGCATCTGTATTATTCGCAGCTGTTACAGCTTTAACTTCTCCTTCTTTCGTAAAACCTGTTGCTACAATTGTGATTTTTATTTCATTTCCAGACATTTTTTCACTTGTAGTTGTACCAAAAATAACATCAGCATCTTCATGTGCACTATCATAAATGATATCCATAGCATTTTGAATCTGTGTAAGAGGAAAATCAGGATGCATATTGAAATGAACAAGAACACCCATAGCACCGTTAATAGAGAGATTATCTAAAAGAGGGGATTCGATTGCATTTTTAACAGCTTCAACTGCTGAATCATCACCATCGGATTCACCAACACCTAAAATTGCCATTCCTTTGTGACTCATGATCGTTTGAACATCAGCAAAGTCAACATTGATATCATTCATTCCACTTGAAAGAACAACAGCACTCATACCACCAACGGCTCTACTTAAAATGTCATCAACTAATTTAAAACTATCTTTGATACCAAGATCTTTGTCTACAATAGAGAGCAGTTTATCATTTGGAATGATAACGATAGAATCACTCTCTTTTTTAAGTTCTTCTATACCAGCATCAGCTAGACGAGATCTTTTTCTTCCTTCAAACCCAAATGGCTTAGTAACTACTGAAATAGTCAATGCACCAACTTCTTTTGCAGCTTGTGCTACTACTGGAGCGGCACCTGTACCGGTACCACCACCAAAACCTGAAGCAATAAATACCATATCTGCACCGTTAAGTGCATCTGTAAGTTCATTGAAACTTTCAGTTGCAGCATTTTTACCAATTTCTGGCTTCATGCCTGCACCTAAGCCTTTTGTTTCACGCTCACCTAATCGAATTTTTGTAGTAGCGTTTGATGATTCAAGTGCTTGAGCATCAGTATTGGCAGCAATTAAATCGATACCATTTACTCCCTCAGATATCATATGGTTAACCATATTTCCACCACCGCCACCAACGCCTATGACTTTTATTTTTGCGCCTACAGTTGTATCAGTATTCATCTCTTTTCTCCTCTTTAATTTTAAAATAGTTGCGTAATTCTGTTCCAGAACTTTTTAATACCAGTTTTCATTCCCTGATCTTTTCCAATAATTAAATCATAATCAGGATCATGAGATTCTTTTGTTCCAAGATTATTTATATCCAAATCATCAACAAGTGTACTATTGCTATTATCTTGTTCATGTGCGATGATATCTTGTATATTTTTACTTGGTTCTATAGTTTCATCTTTATATCTAAGTTTTCTATTTGAATCCATCTCATAAGGTGTAAATTTACCTGCTGCATAGAAGATAAGTCCTAATGATGTCGAATATTCAGGACCTTTTAATGTATCAAACATTCCGTCTACACCACTCTCTATTGGTCGGGCTAGACGAACTGGCATATTATTAAATACAGCAGTTGCAAGATCTCTAATTCCCTCTAGTCTTGTCATACCACCTGTAAGTACAATTCCACCGCCTAATTGATCTTTAAATCCACTATCTTTGATAGATTGTGCAATGATAAGCAGGGTCTCTTCTACTCTTGCATAAATTACATTTGTAACAATTTCAAGTGAAACCTCATGTGAACTTCCCTCATCTCCAATAGCTGGGAGATTAATGATTTCATTACTATTTAACTTAAGTGATCCATTTTCAATTTTAACACGTTCAGCTGCATTGATTGGTGTATGCAAGGCCATGGATAGATCATTAGTGATATTGTTAGATCCAACACCTAAAAAGTCATTGTATCTGATAGAATTTCCTAGATGAATTGCTACATTCGATGTAGCGCCTCCAAGATCAATGGTAGCAACACCTAACTCTTTTTCATCTTCATTGAGTACAGCAATACTGGATGCATAAGCATTTAAAACAATATTGTCAATATCTAGTGATGCAGATTTGACTGCTTTTTTTAAATTATTTAAACTTGATTTTAAAACAGTAATAATATGGACTTGTACTTCTAGCCGTGAACCATTCATTCCTAATGGATCATCAATATTTTCATGGTCATCCACTTTAAAATTATAAGGAAGAATATGTAGTTTTTCATATTCATTAGGAATATTTGAGTTATGATCAGCCATTTGCATAACTCTATTTATCTCTGTAATTCCTATTTCATTGTTAGGGATATTGACAACACCATAACTATCGACACTTTTCGTATATGCCCCTGACATAGAAACTATCACACGGTCAAAATGAGTTCCCGCAACTCTTTTTGCATCATTAATGGCATGTTTTATAGAACGAGAAGCGAGTTCTATATTGGTGATAATACCTTTTTTTACACCTTGAGACTTTGCGATACCAGCACCTAATATTTTGATACCAGTATTATCTTTTTGTGCAATGATTGCGCAAATTTTTGTTGACCCGATGTCTACACCTAAGATAATCGTACTCAAATCTTATCCTTTTTAATATTTTTCAATTTTATATTGTGTCTCTAGATGCTTGATAAGCATATTTTGAGTTGTGTTGACTTTGATGGATTCTATATTTTCGACCAATTGCTCTTTTTGAGTTGTGTTCTGATCATCAGAACTTAATTGTTGATCAACTATTTCATACGCGATTGCTTTATCTGAAAAGATATAATAACCATTTTTTTCAGATTGTGAAAAGAGATGATTTAAAAATGCTCTTGCTTCATTCTCATTAAGCATTGTTACTTTTTTTGCATCTTCTCTAGTTAAAAAATCTAGAATTTGTGCATCTTGTAGATTAAGACTTGCTGCCTTTGCTTTCTCTTCAAGAAGTTTCTGTTTATTACTTTTAAATAGCGAATTGTATGCTGACTCTTTTGCTTCTTCAAATTTAAGAGGTTCAGGCTCATTGATAGCTGTTAGTTTTGCAGTAAGATATCCATCTTTGAGTTCAATTGCTTTAATATATGAACCCACTTTTGAACTTACTATTTTATCAAGAGGTATATTACTATTTCTTGCAGTGATTGTACGTGTCTGATCAGCTTTAAGTTCACCGTCTTTGAATGCAAGATATTTTTTTAGTGCTTCTTTCTTTGCCATTTTTAGCTGTAGTTTTGTTTTTACTTGCTCTTTTGCATTTTCAAAGTTTAAAATTTTATCATCGTCACCTTTGAATATATGTTTGTTTTCATTGTAAAATTCTTGCATTCTTTTTTCGTCGACTTCAATCTCAGATGATAGTACTTTTATTTGTTCGATTGTGTAACTCTTTTCACTCATATAGTCAGTTTGATGATCATTCCAATAAGTCTTTAAAGCTTCATCGCTGATATTGATATCACTATTTTGAATATCAATCAGTTTTGCTTTAATTTGATCTTGTAGGTAGATTGATGCACCTAATGTTTCTAACTCTAGCTCAGTATAAGGCATTTTAAGTGCTTCATTTAATTTTTTAATAACAATCTCTTTTTTAATCTCACTCTCGAAATCTTTTGCTTTTTTATTGATAGCCTTAAGTGTTTTAAAGTAGGTATCTTTATCAAAATTACCATCTTTTTTAAAGTTATCTATACTTTGTATTTGTGCAACTACTTCAGCCTCTTGTGCTTCGATGCCTAAATCATTAGCATAGTTTAAAAGAAGTGTTTGTTGTACTAATTGATTAAGTGCAACATCTTGAAGCTTTAATTCATCTGCTTTTTCTTGTGTAAGTTTGCCACCAAGCATTTGATTGTAGTAGTTATAAATATTATTGTAAGATGATTGTAGTTCTTTTCCTGAGATAGTCTTATCACCAACTTTTGCTACGGCATTTGCTTTATCTGCACTAAAGCTATACGCACCCCAACCAACAAAGCCAGCGCCCACAAACGCAATAGTACTAATCCAAATAGTTACTACAAGATATTTCCTATGTTTCTGCATCCATGATATCATTTATAAACCCTTATTAATACAATATAAAGAACAATTATATTCTAATAAGTTTAAATACATTATAACTTTGACTGATTGTTAGATAAGTTATATTTCTTAAAAAATTACTTCAATATAGTTTAAGAAATATCATCTATTTTATAATAGACTAAAGTTTCTAGTATTATTATCTGTGCCAGAATAGTATAAAAGTTTAGAACTATTTTCAAGTATTGCAATTCTTTTTACCAAGTCTGTAAGGTCTCTACTATACGCATATACGCCATATCCACGGATAATCATAGTATCAGTATCATTGTTTTTTAAGTATTCGTATATTTCCAAAGGAGCACGTTTATACCAAGTTTCAAAATTTTTTGGATTATAAATTTCTTTCTTACCTACTACCATACTTCCAAAATAATCCTTAGGAATGATCTTATCATGGGTAAGTGCATAAGATGTTGTAAATGGTGGCATAGTATAACATATGTATTTTGCTTCACTAATGTTATTATAGATGTGTAAATGGATGTCTGAATCTTGACTTGCACAGTTCCATCTATAATCTTTTTTGGAATAAAGTTCAACAAAATCATCATTAGTTAACTCATCAAAAATAGAGTTAGCTTTATTGATAACAAAAATATTATTTTCTATTTTTGCTGAGATTGAGCCATGAAAAATACCTAAAAAATTTTTTCTAAACATAGAAAGTGATACTGCTTTGAGTTCATTTATAAGGTGTCGTTCAAGCACTTTTAGCCTTTTTAACTAGTTTAATGTATTATACCTTTTCTACTTAAAGGATTAATTTGAACACACCACATAAACCTGTTTTACTGAATGAAGTTCTAGATACCTTTGCGTCTATAGATAAGGGTACTATTGTTGATTGTACGTTAGGGTATGGTGGACATAGTGAAGTACTTTTAGAAGCAAATTCAGAGATAAATATGATTTGTATTGATCAAGATATTGAAGCTTTGGAGTTCTCAAAAAAAAGATTACAAAAGTTTAGTGGTAGAGTTCAATTTCTAAAAGGGCGTTTTTCTGATGTTATAAATAGTATCAAAAATCCTGAAAAAATTCGTGGTATTTTGGCAGACATTGGTGTTTCATCACTTCAATTAGATAAAAATGATAGAGGTTTTGGATTTGATTCTTCTACACTTGATATGCGAATGGATCAAAGTATTCAAATAAGTGCATATGAGGTTGTTAATAATTATTCTAAAGAAGATTTAGAATATATTTTTAAAGAGTATGGTGAAGTGAATGAATATAAAAAAGCTGCTTCAATTATTATACAAGAACGTGAAAAAAAACTTTTTGAGAGCTCTCAAGAATTAGCTACTTTTTTAGCAAAACATCTTTATAGCCGTAAATTACACCCTGCAACTTTAATCTTCCAAGCCATTCGAATAGAAGTTAATGATGAGCTAGGAGAATTAAAAAGATTGTTGAATTCTATTAGAAAATTAAATATTAATAAGTCTTTAGTGGCTATAATTTCATTTCACTCCTTAGAAGATAGAGTCGTTAAAAATGATTTTAAAGAGTGGAGTAAAAGTTGTGTATGTC
>JADGDK010000046.1 GCA_016744895.1 Campylobacterales bacterium
GTATTTAGGTCACCAAAAAGCAGTGAAAATTGTTTCTTTTCTATCTTGACATATAGTTTTTTTTGACTAGGAGCCCCAGAATTTTGATAACTACCATCACCATATATCGTATAATAGGCAGAAGGGTCAATACGATCAAAGAGATCAAGATCTGGTTCTTTACCACTATCATACGCAATTGTCAAAAGGGTATCTCCTAAAATCGCTCCTTTAGCAAAAAATGCTGTTTTCCCTTTATGGTAAAACTCTTTATTATCTATTTTCTTAAGATCATTGGAAATTTTACGATACCCCAGTGTCCCTTCACCAAATCCAACCAATACCCACTGACGCATCTTGGGCTCTAGCTTTACTACAACTTCTAACTCTTTATCACTTGTAGGAATATGTATTTTTACATTTGAAGCAAGTGTAGTAGGCTGAAGCTTGATATATGCGATACCATCAGCTGATACCCTATAGTTACTATTTTCTAAAATTGATGTCTTTGTTTCTATATCTGTTGCAACCTTATAAGGAGCATCTACATAAAATGATCCTTTTACAGAATCTCTTACAGGATAACCATAACGATCAAACATTTGAAGTGCGATTATAGGAGAATTTTTACCATCAGCTGATAAGAAAGATTTTTCTTTTAAAAACTTAACCTTTATAGGAGAACCTGAAAAATGTACTAACCTACTCATAGTGTGTTTTACATTTGATTTATTATCTATAAACTCAGCCTTAAGATAATTATCACCATCTTTGATATCAATACCTCGAAACAAAGCAATTGCACTCTCTTGCTTAGAGTTTTTTAGTACCCCATCACTGTTAAGAGCATCTACTTTTTCACCGTTTAAATAGAGTTGCAATTTTAACGCTTTAGGATATAAAATTGCACTCTTTATAGATCCAATTGAAGGAACAAAACCATCATGTTTTGGCCAAAGCCATTTATACTGATTACCTTTATACTTTGATATATCAGAACTACTATATTTTGGCATTTTTGGTGTTTTTTTTATTTCAGGAATAAAATCTACTTTTTTAACTTTCACTTTCTCTTTTTTATCACTTTTTTTAAGACAAAAATCCACCTGTTTTAACATACCAGGCTTTAAATCAATAAATGAGGATATCCTACCTCCAGCAGACCTGGCATTTTCTCTACAAACTGAAGGGGTATAACCAACAGGAATTGTATCGGTATCTATTTGTACAACCTGTAAACCAGCAGTTACACCTTCAAAATGATATTTTCCATTTTTATCTGTAGTTACAGAGTATCCATTTGAAAGATATATCACAACGCCTTCACTTTTACCTTTTTCAAGACCCTTAATCATGCCTGTAATAAAGCCTTTCTTAGGATTTATACTATTGTCTTTGTTGAGGCTTATATGTAATTTTAAACGATTTGATATATTTTGTTGATTTTCAAGAATTTGAACTGAACCATAAAGCTCTTTTTGTTTTGCAATACTAACTGAAAAATGGTACTCAAAAGTGATACGCTCTTTTATTTTTAAATTGGGTAATACTATATGGTATTCTCCTAGTTTTTTCACTACTTTGGAAGCATATGATCCATTAATTTTACAAGAGTTTTGTACTAAAATCACCTCTTTGGGTAACGCTAAAGAGAGTACAGTATTGTTAAGATCTTTTTCGCTTTGATTTGTAATTGTGAGTATTCCTTTATGGTATTCTCCTACTTCAGATGTATAATTAAGTTTTGACTGTGAGATCCATAAATTAGCAGATTGAACTTCATCTTCTAAAGTTTGTAAAGAGGGTATAACGTCTATTGATGCAATAACGCTAATAGACCTACTTTTTTTTTCTTCTTGTTTTGTTATGGTAATTTTATCAATATTTTGGACATAAAGAACCCCATCACCTTTTTCTTTATAAGATAAATCTACAGACGTTTCTAAGATCCCATTAAAATATGGGCTATTTGTACTATCTTTTGTTAATTCTAACTTTTCATTATCTTCATAAGTTAACATATTAACAGTATAAATACTTTGATTTAGGTTTGGAAATTTTGCTGAAATATAAATTCTTTCACCAGGAGAAAACGTATATGTTTTTGTAACAGGTATCTGTTTTTTTGCTACTAGAAGATAATCAGAACTTGACTCATCGTATCGAAAAAATTGTACATCAGAATCACTTTTTTGAATTTTTTTTATAATAATATCAGTATCAACTGTTTTTTGAATTTTTTTCTGTGATGTAGTATAAAAACTAACTTCTACATGATTTTGTATTAAGTTTGTTTCATGATCTGTTGCAAAAAGAGAAGATAGATAAAATAGAAACCATATTGCAAAAAATAGATTTTTTTTAAACATAAATATCTCTTTTTGCAATATAATTTAAAAGGTTAATTATCTCAGTTTAGCTTTATAACTAACAGATACCTTTTGATTGGGAGCTAAAGGTTGATTTAGAATCCATCTAACATTGGTATATTCATCAGCTCTTGCTATATGTACACCTTTTTCAGTTTTTATCTTCAAATTTTCTGGCTTATCAAATACCTTTCCATTGTCAACTGAATATAAAATGGTGCAAGGTTTTTCACATTTTGCACTATCTGTTAAATAAGCCATTTCTTTTGGAATCGGGTTATTTAATACCATATTTTTTACAGGTTCAGCTTTACCATTATCTACACTATTTTCATAAAAAACTGTATCTCCAGGCAATACTTTTTTAGTATCGATTAATTTTATAACCTTATTACCATTTTTATCTATAACGATACTCTCTTTTAGAGATTTAGACGTTAATGTAACTTTTCCCTCTTCTGCCTGTAAAATAGTTGTTACACATAATAATCCCGTTAAAAATAATGTTTGTATCTTTTTCATTTGTAATCCTTTACTTAATTTTTACTTTAAATTGAACTTGCTGTGTATTTGTAGCAAGTACGCATCCTATATCGACTTTTATTAAATTATTTTTACTGTCGTAATACCCAATGTCACCATCTTTAATATCTGTTAATACTCTATTATTTATCTTAAGAGAATTTTTTTGATATACTGTATTTTTAGGAATTTGATTTTTAAATATTACATTTTTAGCAGTTACTTTTTGAGGAGTAGATATATCCATATTGTAGGTTATTATAGCACCACTTACAGGTTCACTATTTCCAAATTGGTTTATAACTGAAGATTTTTGTTTGATAAAGAGTAATTTTGAAGAGGTATAAAGCCAAGAACCTTTTATTTCGCCGACACCTCCATTTTCTCCATCTACAGCATCTACACCTTTAATGCCTTTAGCTTTATGCACTTTTCCACGATTCCCTGAGCCCCCTATTTTAGATCTTCCTTTAACATTAATAACACAGTGGTTTTGCTGTTTAGATATTTTAGGTTCATCTGGAGTCTGTGCAATGATAAAAAATGATCTATTTTCATCTGCATTTAATTCTATTACATCAGCTGTACGATCTTCATTATCGTAAACTTTGTTATTGTTACTATCTATATAGAGTATTAAATCTCTTACCTGAAAATCAGAATTGTTTTCAAGAAAGTAACTAATCTCAAATATATCAGCACCATTACCCGTATTTGTAACTTGAAAAGATAGAGGCTGGGTTTGAATTCCTTTCTCTATCTTAACATCTCCGGCATCAAGAGAATCAAGATGAAGATCAATCAATTGTGCAACCGTATCACTAGCTACATTACTTTGAATTTGCTCATTCGTATCATCAATCATAAAGTCAAGTGTTGCAATATTATTAATCACAGTACCTGCACTAGTTCCTTTTGCATAGAGCCCAACGCCTATTAACAAAAACAATATAAATAATTTACGCACGACCCCTCCTCTTGTTACTTAAGAATCACCTTTTATCTAAGTGTTACCTCAAAATATACACTCTTTGTAGCTCCAGCATCAACACCCTCTAAATCAATCACTATTGATCCTGTCGTATTATCTACTGATCCTGTTGCATCAGGATTACTCTGTAATCCAGTTAGCGTATCTGCACTATCACAATTAAAAGTTTCAGCACCTGAATAAATTTTTATATCATTATTTGTAAGTGATGAAACATCATATACAGATTCGTCAAGATCATCTCCAATTTTAGCTACTGAAGCTGTGGCACTTCCACTGTTTTCAACACTAAAACAGTATCTAATTGTAGCGCCAGGGATTCTTTTAGGATTTGTCTCACCATTGACTGGATCATCAATGACAACTGAATCTTTTACAATTGCCATATCAGCGATAACAATTTTATAAGCATCTGCATTACTAAATTTTCCATCATATTGACCATCGGCTGTACCTGCACCATCTGCAAAAACAATTTGAACAGTTAATTTATTATCAACTTCATCTCTACTATCAGCAGTAATATCCGCACCTTTTGTGCCTTCTGCTCCACTTTCAGCCACTTGAGCTTGCAGATCATATACAGCAGCGTTACCATTAGCGATATTTTCAGTAGGTATGTCTGCTAGTACAAAAACAAATTTTTCTGAATCAATACCAAGCTCATCAATATAGTCAACCTGAGTATCTGTTTCATCAAATGCACCATTGTTATCTGAATCAACATAAATAAGTACATTAGTTGCATCAAAATTATCACTTACACTATCATCAAATGCTGTAGTAGAAGAAGTAAGTGTAGAAAGAGAATAATCTTGTATACTGTTTCCTGTATTGGTAACTTTATAAGTCAATACAACTCCAGTTGCTCCAGGTTTTGTTTGGATTGCCGCGACATCTACAGTTGTAACTGTAAGGTCAATCTTTTTATCCACTTTAAATACTTCAGCATTAGACTGAACATCAGTTGTATTATCTATATCATCTCCAAAAGAGAGTGTTGCCGTATTAGTGACATCTGTACCAGCAGTAGTTCCAGCAGCGAAAGCAAATGTTGAAAAACTACTTAATAATGTCACAACAAAAAATCGCTTTAATAGTTGCAATTTCATTTTTAATTCCTTTTGTATAAAAATTTATAAATGATTAAATCACTTACATACACAAAATCTAAATCGACAAATTAAAAAAATTTTTCAACATTTCAACAACATTTATATAACATTTTATTAACATTTAAAATCATTTATTTTATTGTTATTATGATATAATATTTAGTATTTTTTTAAACATTAAATTAAAGTTGGTAGCTAAGTATGTCGAATTATTCAGAAGTTTTTGCATTAACCAAAGAACTTTCAGTTCTATTTGTTGAAGATTATGAAGAGATTAGAGAGACTACTGTCGAGATTTTAGATCACTATTTTAAAATAGTTGATACCGCATGTGATGGACAAGACGGCATTGCAAAATATTATGATTTTTTTATACGTACTGGCGCTTATTATGATTTAATTATTACTGATATTGAAATGCCTATAATAAACGGTGTTGAATTAGTAAAAGAAATTAAGGAAGAAAGAGAAGAACAAGCAATTATTGTACTTTCAGCACATGATGAAAGTCATTATCTGTTAGATCTTATTAATTTAGGCATCTCTCAGTATGTTACAAAACCTATTGAAATAAAAACACTGCTTGACTCATTTTACAAAACACTCTCTAAGAGAAAGACAGTTAGAGATGAAGATAAAGAGATTAACTTAGGTGATGGATATCACTACGATACAGTAAAAAAATCACTTTCACACCTCAAACAACATATAAAACTAACAAAACATGAATATCTTATTTTAGAAATATTAGCAGAGGAGTTTGAACAAATTTGTACTACTGCACAAATTATCTCACATTTTCATCAGGCAAAAGTTGAAATTACAGCAGACAATATTCGTTTCCTGATATCTAAACTTAGAAAGAAATTACCACAAAATAGTATAGAAACACTCTATGCCATTGGATATAAATTAAAATCAGAAAAACATCTTATACAGGCATAATTAATTATTATGCCTGAGTACTCAACAATAAATGCATTACTAAATTCAGGTGAGATTATATTTTTCAAATGGGAAAACACACCTGGTTGGCCTGTCTCTTTTGTATCAAATAATACAACTCAACTTCTTGGATTTGCCCCTGAGTCTTTTCGATCTGGATTAATATCCTATAGTGAACTTATACATCCTGAAGATCTATCCCAAGTAATAAATGAAGTCAAAGAATACTCTAAGAGTAATCAAGAGCGTTTTATACACCAACCCTATAGAATAATTAAAAAAGATGGATCAACTATATGGGTTTATGATACGACTCGTATTATTCGAGACGTTAATGGTGAAATTACACATTACTCTGGTTACATTATGGATATAACTCCGCTTAAAGAGAGAGAGCTCTCTTTACAAAAACGAACACAAAATCTCAAATCTGAAATTACAAAACAAACACAAACAATACAAGAACTAAATATTAAATTAAAAGAAGATGTTAAAGTACAAAAAACGCTATATGAAGAGCTATTCAATAGTACCAAAGATGGTATTATCCTTTTTCAAGATGAATTGATATTCGAATATAATAATTCTGTGTTAAAGATGATGCAATGCAATGATATAGACAATTTACAAAATACGCTCTCTTCTTTTTTCGATGATAATAATCCAATTTCAATGAAAAAAATGTTTAAAAAAGCGATAAAGAAAGGTTTATGTCGCTTTGATTGGAAAGTAGAACTCCAAGATGGAAGTAGACTTTGGACAGAAGTCACACTCACACCAATGAAAATACAAAATAAAATGACTATGCATAGCCATTGGAGAGATATTAGTAGAAGAAAAGAGCTTGAAATCATTAACAAAGAAAAGACTAACCAACTAATTCAGCAATCACGTTTTGCACAAATGGGTGAAATGATAAGTATGATTGCACATCAATGGAGACAACCACTTAGTGTGATAGCCTCTACAATAGCTGCAATGCAAACTAAAATTGAACTTGAAAATATAAAGTCTCTCAGTAAACAAAAGACACAACAAGACTCAACATATCTTCTTAACCACTTTAATAAAATTAATAATAATATACAGTATATGAGTCAAACTATCAATGATTTTAGAAATTTTTTCAAACCAAATAAAAATTCTACAGATTTTTATTTAAGTGATGCACTAAGACGTGTATTATCGATGCTTGAACATAGTTTTATAAGTAAAAATATTGAGATTAAACTTAATTTTGATGAATTAGAACCAATCCATAGTTATGAAAATGAAGTCATTCAAGTACTCTTAAATCTTCTTAAAAATTCTGAAGATGCTCTTGATGAAAATAAAACTATAAATCCTAAAATTGAAATCATCATTACAAAAGAGAATGATACACAATTAGTTAAAATCATTGACAATGCTGGTGGAATACCAAAAAATTTGTTAGATAAAATTTTTGATCCATATTTTTCTACTAAATCTAAAAATGGAACGGGGTTAGGACTTTACATGTCCAAAACAATTATCCAAGATCACTGTCATGGAAAACTTACCGCCACCAATATAAAAGATGGAGCAAGCTTTGTAATTAAACTACCTATAAATATCAAGATATAATACGATCTTTAACCTTTTTCAAGATCTCTTCATCTTCTTTAGGATCAAACCATTTAAAACTCTTACCACTTTGAATATCACCTTTTAACAAATCTCCACTTTGACGATACATTAAATCAAGTTCTGCAATCTCAAAACCATCAAGTGTTCCAGAAAATTTCTTAAGTCGCTCACTAGGAGAAAATTTACTAAAAAGATAACAGTACCCTTTTAACCCTGTACGACTAACGCGTCCTCGTAACTGATGAAGAGAGGCAAGTCCTAATCTTTCTGGAGCTACAATAACAATCGTAGAAAGATTTGGAAGAGAAATTCCAACTTCAATAAGCGTAGTAGCTATCAAAATATTTCCATTATCTTTAAAAGCTTCGATAACATCTTCTTTTTCTTTATCTTTTCCATGCGTAACATAAACCTTTGCAAAGTTTTTTTCCCACCACGCTCTTGCTTCATCAATAGATTGATAATCGATCACTTCACTCTCTGAAACTAAAGGATATACAACAATTGTCTGTCTTTCTTCTTTAATCTCCTCTTTGATATGTTCTACTAAATCTGGAAATTCACTCACCCCGATATTAAGTGTATCTATATCTTTAGGAAAAGGAAGCTCTTTAATTTGACTAATATCAATAATACTTGATTGCATCATACTAAGGGTACGTGGAATAGGAGTTGCAGAAAATTGTAAAAAATGGGGTGCTTTGTCATCTTGTGAGACCAACTTTGAAATTAAAGCTCTCTGTTTGGTTCCAAATCGGTGCTGTTCATCTACCATAACCAAATCTGCATCTGGAAGGTCACGATACAAAAGAGCATGTGTTCCTATTAAAAAATCATATCCACTCAAAGACTCTTTTTTGTCACTCTTATTTGTAATGAGTGCAATATTAAAAGATTTAGGTAAAAACTTTAATGCTTCTTCATAAATTTGAGTTGCCAATACCGTTGTAGGAGCCATGAGGATAGATTTTGAAGGATTTGCTAACATGACTGAAGCTAATATGACCATCGTCTTTCCACTTCCAACATCACCCATTATGACTCGTTTAGCAGCAATATCACTTCTAAAATCACTTTTAATTTCATCAATCACTTTAAGTTGATCACCTGTTAGACTAAAAGGTAATCCCTCTATAAATGCTGTTAAATCTCCATGTAATCTTTTTTTAGAAGGTGTATCTACTTTTTTGGATGCAAGCTTTGTGATATGGTTATATATTTCTAAATACTTCAAGGTATAAATTGTATCCTCTGAAAAAGAGCCTTGTTTATCAAAGACATCAATAAATGCTACACTTGGATGATGTAAGTGATATAATATCTCTATCATCTTTTCTTCAATACCTAAATCACTAAGTGCATCTTTAGTCACTTGTTCTTTGATAAGTCTTAACATAGTTTTATTTTGTAATTTTGTCTTATACTTTGCAACAATCGTGTTTATCTCTTGAACCACTTGTGGCTGAACTATTTGAAGCTTCTCATAATTCATCTCCATCTTCCCTATGACAAAAAGCCTATTCTGACTTTTAAAGGTATCATAGTGAAACTTACGAGCGTGGAAGATAATACCTTGAAGCTCTATATCTAGATTATGTGCATATAAAGTAAGCTTCATAAATTTTGGATTATACGTTGTTGAAAGAATAGTCACATCTAAAACATTATTGAAACCTATTTTAGGAGTGTTGGAGATATAAAGATTTTCATATCGTGTGGGTGCGATAAGGGCTAAATCCAATAAATTGGAAACCCCTATCTTTTTTAGTCTCTCTTTATCTTCATTTTTTAGTAACAATTGAGAAGCTCAAGTTGTTTATTTCAGTATGTACAGCTATAAAGTCATTAAGTTCTTTTAAAGTAAGTTTATCTATCAGTTCTAACTCTTTTTTAGAGTCTCCAATCTCTAAACCTTTATAATACTCCATAAACGTTCTATTTAATCGTTGTGCTAAAGTCTCATTTCGAAGTGGCTCACTCCCAATGATAAACTTTTTAGCTTGTTCTAACTCATCAGCTGTTGCACCTTTTTGAACAAATTCTGAAACTACCTCTTTTACTAATTTAATAGCATCTTCTTGACTCTCTAATTTGGTTTGAAGATGTCCACTAAATTGACTATGAGAATGGTTTAAAGAAGTTCTAGCATAAGCAGAATAAGCCAATCCTCTTTTCACCCTAACCTCTTCCATCAAACGACTTCCAAAGCCACCACTTCCTAGAATAAAACTTGCTACTTTTGATTTATAAACTTCTTTATCATCTACTTTCATATGATATGGTGCACCAAAATAGACATATGCTTGTTCTGTATCTTTAAAAATCTCTACACGAGCGGATTTTTCTAAAGATTTAAATGTTACCAAAGGTTTAACTTCACCAACTTCTAAACTTGATAAAACTTTTTCAGCAAGCTTTTTAGCGTCTTTGATTTCTAAATCTCCACCAACTATAATCACAGCACGACTCAGTACCATATGCTTATTAAAAAAAGTTTCAATATCTTTAAGTGTTATTGTATTTAAACTCTCTACGGTTCCAATAGCAGGGTTTTCAATTGCCGTTCCTACATATCTTAGCTTTTTAAGCCCAACACTTGCAATATAATCAAAATCACTCTCCTTTTTCTGAATGGTTGCCATTTTAAGAAGCTTAATCTTCTCAAAGCTCTCATTTGAGAAGTTAGGATCACTGAGTAACTCTGTAAAATAATCTACTCCTTCATCAAACTTCTCCATAATAGAACTTAGCTCCATAGAAAAAGTCTCATTACCTCGATGTGCACCAATATGAATTGCATTTTCTTCAAGCTTTTGAGCGAACCCTACAGAACCTAATTTTTTTGTACCCTCATTTAGTATCGATGCACAAAATGCAGCAGTACCAGGATGCTTATTATCTTCAATACTCCCACTATTTTGAAATACAAGTTCTAATGAACCAATAGGCAATGTACTGTCTTTTTCAAAAATAAAAGGAACTTTAACACCCTTAACTTCAATCTCTTCTAATGTTGCACTCAATAATACTCCTTGTAGTACTAATAATAAAAATATAATTTCTCTCATACTTCTTCTTTATTGTAAATTTCTAACATGTTATACGCGGTATCTCTTTTTGCTGGAATTTCATCTATATCAGATATAAGCCTAATCATCTCTTCTTGATTCATTCGATTTGCAGCTCCTGCTGCTGCGACAACATTCTCTTCCATCATAGTAGATCCTAAATCATTTGCACCAAAAAGCAATGCCAACTGTCCTACGTAACTGCCTTGTGTTACCCATGAAGATTGAATATTTCTAAAATTATCCAGATAGAGACGACTAACAGCAAGTAGTCTTAAATATCTATTTGATGATTGTTTAGTAATTTCAGGATGCTCTTTTGCGAGTTTTGTATTATCTGGCTGGTAACTCCACATAATATATGCACGAAACCCACCTGTCTCATCTTGTAAATTTCGGATATGTTCCCAATGCTCAATAATTTCTTCATCAGTCTCCACGGTACCAAACATCATTGTAGCAGTTGACTTTATACCTACTAAATGAGCCTGACGATGGACATCAAGCCAATTGGCAACATCTAGTTTTTTAGGAGCAATAATATCTCTAACGCGATCACTTAATATTTCAGCACCTGCTCCTGGAATTGAAAAGAGTCCTTTTGCTTGCAGACGTTGTAAAACCTCTTTGTAGCTAATCTTTGAAATTCTTGCAATATAATCAATCTCAATAGCCGAAAAACCGTGAATTGTAATAGTTGGATAGTGTTCACTAATCCATGCTACTAAATCCTCATACCACTCAATCTTAAGTTTTGGATGCACACCACCTTGAAAAAGTATCTGTG
Organism: Campylobacterales bacterium; assembly: GCA_016744895.1. GTDB lineage: Bacteria > Campylobacterota > Campylobacteria > Campylobacterales > QNZT01 > SZUA-1433. The sequence goes on from JADGDK010000046.1 coordinate 11,385, forward strand.
TACCACCAATAGCAATAAGCTCATCAATCTTTTTACCAATCTCTTCAAAACTTAAAACATAAGCATCACCATCTTTGGCATGTCTATAAAATGCACAAAAATCACAATCAACCCAACAAACATTTGTATAATTAATATTTCGATCTACAACAAATGATGTAATTTTTTTTGGATGAAGTTCTCGTTTTCTTTTTAATGCCATCTCCCCAAGTTCGGAGAGAGAACAATTTTTAATCAGCTCTAAAGCTTCATTGTTGGTCATTCTTCCCATAATTATCCCTCTATATCATAAAGGAATATTATAGCTGATTTTATTTAGAAATCTACATTAACTGTTTTACGTTTTCCACCGCGTACTGACACTGCATCAAAACGTCTAACATTGTTATGATCTTTTACAACAATATCATATTTTCCAGAACCTAAACTAAGCGTTGTAACCCCAGTTGATTTTGAAGTAAATTCATAAGCTACCCGTCTTTTGCTACCACTTTTATAAATTTCAACTTTTGCATAAATCGGCTCACCAAATTTTCTAACATTAACCCTAATTGAACCATCATCAAAAGAGATACTTTTATTGATATTTCCACCTTCCTCTAAAACAACCCTTCCAATCGTCTTTTTCCTTTTAGAGTTTGCAGTACGATAGGTTGCTTTAATTACATACGTTCCAGCAGGGAGATTGATATCTTTAAGTGATCCACCTTTTCCTGTATAAAAAGTTTTGACTCTTTGTTTTGTACCTGCCTTAAATACTTCTATCCAAGCTGATACAGGTCTATTGTTACTATATGCCTTGACTTTAATTTTTCCTTTTGCTCCCATACCATATCCATTTCGAGATACCCTATCAGACATACGTTGTGGAACTTGTTTTTGTCTTGCTTTATAATCTTCAGGTTCAACATGACGTTTTATAACTCTAGATTCATTTTTTTGTACTTCAGCTTTTTTTTGTGCCGCTAAAGTCTTTGTAATAACAATTCTATCTTTTGACTCTTCTCTTTTGACATAGGGTGCTTTAACAACAATAGGTTTTTGAACCTCTGGTTCAATATTTTCTATAATTTCAGGCGCACTAACAGGAGGAATATTAACAATTTCTTCAAGCTGAGGCTCAGGAATTTTCTCTTCTTTTTGCTTCTTAACAACTACTTTAGGTTTAGGAATATTTGTTTGAAATTTTGGTTTTTGTAATGTATTTCCAGGTAATTGAGTTTGGAAATTTCCTGATTGATGATCTCTCATAGCTGGAGGTACATTTGTTGAAAATGAATCTATGTTAGTGGGACTTTGAGTCATTGTACTGCTAGAAACAACAGGTTTTTTAACACGATCCACATCTAAAGGAAATGTTTTAGCCATTGGCAGTGTACCTTGTGTCCCAACAGGGCTTTTCATCCGATCTATATCCAAAGGAAAGGTTTTGGCTATTGGAAGTGAAGTAATACCAGAAGTAGAAGTTTTAGGATTTCTTACTCTATTTTCTTGTGCAATCTTCTCTAAATTGCTTCCATTTATCAACTTACTTTCTCTCTTAGTAACTGTTGATACTTCTTTATTAACACTATCTATAGATTTAGAAAGATTACCAATTCTATTTTGAGCAACTGTAGGATTCATAATTTTTTCATTGGCTATAGGTTTAGCTATATCTTTAGGAATAGGCTTGGATGAAACTATTTTATCTTTGTCATCATCAGGTCCTATAAGTGCACCAAATTTTGCTGAAATACTGTCAAAAAATCCAGCTTCTTTTTTATTTAAAGTTTCTTTAGTCTCTAACTTTGGAATATCTGATTCAGGTATAATTGGTGCTGGTGGAGTATAAGCCTCTGGCTCAATATGACGCTTAATAACTCTAGGTTCAGTGACAGCAATAGTATTTTTTTCTATAGATTTTTTTTGAATTGTTTTATGAAGTGGCTTCATCTGTTCATACTGCTTAGGAGCTTGTTCTTTTATTGCATCAACAATGACATCAGGTAATTTATTCATATGGCTCATCTTAAAGATAAACAATCCCTTAGTTACATCAAGTTTAATAATATCACCATTATCAACAGATTCATTAAATACAAGATAAAGATCATCTAATTGATTTTTTTCATTATAAATAACTCTTCCACCACTTTTTATTAAAACATTAAAATTTCCATCATATATACCACTTTTGATATCTTTAATAATACTAAATGCTGAGCCTTGAATAGGAATAAAAGATGATCCTTCTCCTGCAGATAAACTTCCTGAAATCTCTTTTGCACTCAAGTCTGATTTATTTATAAAAACAATGAGCGTTACAATGATGAATAATTGTAGAATCTTTTTCAATTATATACCTTAATAATTTTTTATTTATTGTACTAAAAACAGATTTATTTTCGCTTCTAAGCCTATTTTATACAGATACGTGATCTATTAATTATACAATATATTTAATTTATGTTTAATAAAAATTTATTACTTAAATATTATGTTTAAATTCAGGTACAATTTCTTTTAGTTTTGAAACTTGATCAGGTGTTCTAATAAGCATTTCAATATCACTATTTAAAGTTTTAATATCGTAGTTGGTTTTTGAAGCGATAAAAATTGAGTCATATCGTGTATCTTTATCATTTTCATCAATTAATAACTCCTCATAAAGCTTTTCACCCTTTCTAAGTCCTGTAAATATAATTTTAAGATCTTGTTTATCATAAATCTTTAACATCTTTTTAGCCAAATCAACAATTTTTACGGGTTCTCCCATATCAAGAATAAAAAGTTCTCCATTTTCAGCAATTGCTGCAGCTTGAAGTACCAATTGACATGCTTCTGGTATTAACATAAAATAACGTGTAATTTCTGGATCAGTAATTGTCAAAGGTTTACTATTTTCAATCTGTTTTTTAAACTTTGGAATTACACTGCCAGAAGATCCCAATACATTACCAAACCGTACACCAGTTATCAGTGTCTCTTTTGCTTCAACATTTTGAGCATAAAGTTCACTTACCCTTTTCGTTGCACCCATAACATTTGTTGGTCTTACCGCTTTATCTGTAGAAATTAAAACAAATTTTGAAATACCATACTGTATAGAAAGATCTATACAGTTTTTAGTACCAATAATATTGTTTAATATTGCTCCTTCAATATTTTCTTCACAAAGTGGTACATGTTTATATGCAGCTGCGTGTATGACAATTTGAGGTTTATATTTTTTAAATACCTTTTCTAATAGTTTTCTGTCTACGACAGATTGCATAAGAGTAACTTGATTTTCAAACAACAGTGATTCACTAAGGCTGTAAAGATTATATTCACTATGATCTAAAAGTAATAACTGTTGTGCACCATGTTTTGCACATTGTCTAGTGATTTCACTTCCAATACTTCCACCAGCACCAGTAATCATAACAACTTTATCTTTGATCAAATTTCCAATTGCTTTTTCATCTAAATCTTTAGGATGACGCGCTAAGAGATCTTCAATAGAGATATCCCTAAGTTTTTCATTTTTACTACCCAAAAGCTTTGAAAGTTTAATATTTGTTACCCCCAAAGTATTCAACTTCTCAAAAAGTCTATCTAAATTATCTGATGTGTACTCTTTTGTTATAATCGCACTATTGATATGATATTTATCAATTAAGTACTCCAACTTATCGCATGTATGTACTTTTAAATCTGACATGTAACTGCTTATCATACTTCTATTTTCATCTACTATAGCAACAGGGAAAAAATTAATCTCACCATCTCTAGCGCTACTAATAACACTCATAGCCTTTTGATTTGCTCCAATGATAACAGTTGGATTAAGGCTATCAGATTTCGATAACTCTTGATAGGCTCTTTTTGCAAAACGAATCCCTACTATAAAAATAAAAGAGAGTAAAAAGTCTATAATAATAGCAGATCTAGGAAACACTCCACTATGAAGAAAAATCAAATAAAGTACAAAAATTATATATGAAATAATTAAAGCAATAAAGATTTTTTGTACGTCTCTTAAAACAAAATAGCGCCATGTGATAAAATAAATTTTAAAAATATAAAACATGGCTATTTTTATAGCAATAAATATCCACACAATATTCCAAAAACCTATTCTATGTTCTGGCCAAACATCAAAATTAAATCGTAATTGATATGCTAAATACAGAGATACAAAAAAAATACATATATCTATTAGAATAAAAAAGACTGTCCGTTTTTGAGGAGAAGTTGAAAATAGTTGTTTCATCATCTAAAAGGTACTCTTTTATCAATAATCTTAGCAATATAATAAAGGACTATTAGATACAGCACTAAAGATAGATATACAAAAGAGCTTTTTTGAGACATATAAAGTACCCCAAAAGCTACTAAATTTATAAATATTGCATAGAGTGTTACCATTTTGTGTGAAAGTTCCAATTGTATTGCACGTTGAAAAAAATGCATCTTATGTGCTTTTGTCAATTTTTGACCACTCTGAAACCTACGAAACAGTGTCCACGTAGCATCTACCCAAAATACAGCTAAAAGAAAAAGCCAAATTGTAATATCATTAAATGTTTGAGTATGGTATACAACCATTACACCCAGTGAAAATCCTAAAAAAGTACTGCCAACATCTCCCATAAATATAGAAGCTTTCTGCCAATTAAATGGTAAAAAGCCTAATGCAGAAACTCCAAGTATAAGAAGTAGTTCATTTTGAAAAATAGAATATGAGGCAAATGAGACAAAAACTACTTCACTCACAGCATAACCATCAATTCCATCAAGAAAATTATAAAGATTTATAAGCCAAAGCATACCAAGTGCAAATAAGATATTTAAAAATATTGATTGACTACCAACAAAATATAGTGTAGAGATAACTGTTAACACTTGAACCAAAAATCTTATTTGTGCAGAAAGAGTATACAAATCGTCTAAAAAACTAATAATTATCAAAGGTAAAGAACATAAAAAAGCAAAAAAAAGATCATCAGTTATACTATCTTTCATATAGAGATAAAATAATCCGATAAAAAAAGAAGCTATAATTGCCAATCCACCAGCTCTAGGTGTAGCTATATCATGGGAACTTCTTTCATTAGGATGATCTAAAATATTACGATGTATCGCATATTTTTTGATCATCAAAGTTAAAAGTAGAGAAGTTAAAAATATAAAGATATACATCATATTTTTAGTTTATATACCTTAGCATAAGGGCTCATAATCACTGGCTCAAAAAGATTTTTATCATACTCTTGTAATGCAAACATTTTAATAAAAAGAGAATTATACATTTTCTCATCAAGAATCAAAAATGTGTTATAACTTTGCATAAAAAGGATAGATATATCAGCATTTGGATTAAGGCTTTGAACCTTTTTTTGTAATTTTTGACTTTTATCATACCCCGCAATTACAAATCTTTTTATTGGTGTTGTCTGACTTCCTAAACGCAACATACTTGTCTGTTTATCCAGCGTAATACCTGAGCCAAAATTTATACTTTTACCGTCGTCTTTAAAACGATCTGCTTTATAAAAAAATGGTTGTTTATCTTTGATTCCTGTTTTAAGATCAATATTGCCAAATAACCCTACAGTCGGAAATATATTTAACATTCTATTTGGAAGGAAAAGATAAATCTCTCTTGTCTTTTTTGGAAGTGTAAAATCATCACTCTTTAATGCATCTAAAAGATCATTCGGATTTTTATCTTTAAAAAGTGTATCTGCAATAATTTTATAATTTGATGATACATAAGTCTCCACAGAAAGACGTGAAAGATTTGCAGCCTGTGTCGGAGAATCAGTATTTAAAATTTTTGAAATTATAAAATTATCATGGCTATGTTTACCACCATCTATAATTGTATTAGTATCTGAATAATACCAAATAGGATAACCATAATCCCACCAAGTAAGCGTATAATCTTTATCAGATGATATATCATTTAACTGCTCTAAAACCTTTACCTCTTCACTATTAAAAACAGTGGGTACTTTATAGTTTATGATATGTATGATATTTGGATAAATCATTAATGCAGTTAGTATCGCAATAAATCCATATTTCAATGTTTTTTTCTCAATTAAATTTGCAATAACATAAAAAAGAAAAATAGCACTTAAAGCGGCAATAGGAACAGCAAAAACAGTAAATCTAAGCCCTCCCATAAGGGAAAATACACCTATTCCAATCAGTGGTAATGCTAAGATGAAAGGACGATAACGTATAACAAGTACAACATATCCAATTAAACTCACAATTACACCAATTGTTGATCCAGATATACGATTTGCCATGGTTGAAAAAGGTATCGCTCCTGCCTCACGAATCGTCTGATGGACTTGGAAAAAATGCAACCCTTCAGTATCAATACCACGGCTCAAATAGGAAGATACTTTATTGTAAACAAGTGAAAAAACATCACCAAAATATAAAAATCCTAATACAGCAATTGCTGATAATATATATAATTGCTTTTTTTCAAACACTCTATCTTTTATCAAAAAGTATACTGCTATAATTAACAAAGAAATCATAACATAATTAAATGGACTTGAGACTAATAAATGCATAGGCACAGTAGCCAATGAGACTACGATAATAGATTTGTAAGTGTTGTGTTCCTCTTTGTGATAATACAAAATATATAAAAAATAAATAACACTCATAGAATACACAACAGCCCTACCTTGATCATAAAGAAATGGATAGATAGCGATCATCAATGCGGCATATAAAGCACTTTTTAAAGTAAAGTTTTTAACAGATGCAATAAAAAAATACAGAACAAACATAGGAGCCATTGCCCCAAACATATCTGTATCATAATAACCTATCATTGTTCTATTATAATAACTCCATGCAATACTACCAAGAAGAGCTGCAAAAAATCCCCATAAAGTAATACCAAAAACCCGTGATATCAAAATAATTGGAATCACAACTAAGGAAGAGACAACAGCTGGTAAATATAGTGTTACAGTTTCTAAAGAGAAAGGAGTTAACTTCGTAAAGAGTACAGTAAAGAAACCAATACCATAACGGAGCCAATCATATATCCGAGGATTTGATTCATGCATACCACGCAATACTTCTTGTGCACCTGACGCAAAAGCATAACCATCGTTGGTATTAATCATCAACTGACCATTGTAATGAAACGGTGCATAATCAGCAAATTGGAACACCCAAATTAATCTTACTGCAAAGCTAAATGCATACGCTAAAAGAATTAATCCTAAAAGTTGTTTTGTAGAAATTCCTTCTTCAGGAATTTTAAGTAGGTTCATTATATGCCTTACTAATAAAATTATTTAAAGTATATCTTAAAGTTGATTATACTTTAAACTATTTTATCCATACACTTCTGCCAAGAAAATTTATGATAATTACCAACTTTTGAAACAGTCATTGAATCATCAATAGTTAAATTAGCAAAAAGTTTTTGAAATAACATTATTTTACTTTTTAACATAAGATTTATAACAAATAACGGCATTTTAATTATGATACTTCTTCTATTTGTAGCTTTTTGTATTTGGGATGTTAACATTCCAATTGAAGGGCTCTCTTCATCTTTTAATAAAAATATACCTGAAACTTTTTTCTCTATGATAAGCCCCAATGCATATGATAGATTTGTAACACATAAAATCGCTCTTTGATTTCCTCTATAACCCAATGGTAACAAAAGAGGAAGCTTTATTAAAGATATTAATTGTTGCATATTTCCAGGTGCATCTTTTCCATAAATAACAGGAGGTCTAAGAATAGAAACCTTAAAATTCTCATTTTCAATTGATTGTAAATAATTGTCAGCATTTAATTTATGTTTACCATATGATGACGTTGGTTTAGCCACTGAATTGATATTAATATTCGCGATATTTCCATAAACTGCTATTGTACTAAATTGGATAAAGTGAGGAGTTTTTGCTTCTTTTGCTAAATTAGCCAAATGTTTAACAAGGAGAAAATTATACTTTTCATGCATATATTCATCAGCTTTTTTTTGATGCACAATAGCTGTAAAATTTATGACGACATCAAAACCAACAAAATCCTCTAAAGATAACTCAAAATAATCTTTCAAGTTTTCATTGCGCTTGATAATAGTAAACCTACACTTATCATGATAATACATAATAAACTGTTTTGCAATGTAACTATTTCCACCAAGTATAAGTATTTTCATCTATTTCTTTTACCTATCAAAAGGTATTCAACCCTTCAACCAATATTTTTTAACACCTTTGAGCAGATGATTTGATAAATAAAAGCAACTTTTAAAAAGTGAAAGTTTCTCAACATCTTTATAAACTTTCCAAGTATAATAAGCTGCTATGAATCTATTGCTTGATACTGAGTTTTCACGCAAAGTATAATCTGTCAATGGTTCATTAAGACCATAAGCATAATCAACTTTTCTCAAAATTAATAACCAAAGAGCATAATCTTGTCTTTTTTTTATTTCGGGAAATAGTATTTTTTTCAATTTATTTGTATCATAGATAACGGTTGAACAACCTATAACATTATTCTTCAATAACTGAGAATAATTGACTTTTAAAGGAATATTAAATACCCCTATTTTTAATAAATTTTGTTTTTCATCGATAAGATTATAT
>JADGDK010000047.1 GCA_016744895.1 Campylobacterales bacterium
ACTAGGTTGTCTTCAGCAGAGTGCTCACGGGTAGATAAACCACCCTTATTTTCTACTCATCTGTGCTTTTTTCTCACTCTTTTATCTTAATTACGTACAAGGAACAAGTCCCTTGTACTACGCTAACGCTATATTCTCTTCAGCAGAGCGCTCACGGGTAGATAAACCACCCTTATTTTCTACTCATCTGTGCTTTTTTCTCACTCTTCATTAGCCACACAAACACTTCTGCTACTGCTTTATATAGATTTGGAGGAATTTGTTCATCTAGGTCTAAATTTAACAAGCTTTCTGCCAATGCTTGGTTTTAAAAAATTGGCACATCAAACTCTTTTGCTTTTTCCATAATTTTTTCAGCGATGGGACCTTTTCCTTTTGCTACTACTGTGGGAGCTGACTGTCCATCTTCCTGGTACTTTAATGCAACTGCTTTTTTATCCATTAAGTTTCATAATACCAGCGAATCTACCAGTAACACCTTCTCTTCTATAGGAAAAGTAGTCTTTATCACAACATGTACAAACTGATGCTATTTCAATATTTTCCCGCACTACCCCTAATGATAGCAACTGATCAACATTCATGCTTTGCAAATCCAAGTACCATTTTTCATCTCTTTTCTCACAATATTTTTTAGGAACAATTCGGACTATCTCTTCACCAACTTCATAACAACATTTATGTATCGATGTACCCAAATAGACTAAAACATTTGATGCACAACAGTGAAATTCATCAACCATTTTTAAAACTGTTTTTTTAGCAATTTGATTAAAAGTACCATTTCGTCCAGCATGTACCACCGCAATAACTTGATTAACTGGATCATAAAGTAATATCGGTATACAATCTGCAACCATAACCATAAGGGGAATATTTTTTACATTAGTAATCAATGCATCACAATTTTCTATCTTATTAGAGGCACAATCTTTAATGATTGCAATATTTGCACTATGGGTTTGATCCATATAAATTAAATTTTCAATTAAAAAATGATGTTTCTGTGCAACTAACGTTCTGTTTGCTAAAACATTTTTAGGATTATCAGATACATGGAGTGCAAGATTTAACGAATCGTATGGAGTCTCACTTACTCCACCATAACGAGAAGTAACCGTAAAAAAAAGTGAATCTTCATGGGGGGTAAATATCATCAATACCTAGCCATAATACCTTCAATAGTCTCCCAACTCACACTGTTATCTTTACTGCCAAACATATGATGTAAATATCTTGCAAACATATCCGTTTCAATATTGACCTTTGAACCAACTTTGTAACTTTCAAAAAGTGTATTTTTCATTGTATGTGGGATAATAGTCAATCTAAAACTACTTTTTTCTACACTGTTAACAGTCAAACTTACTCCGTCAATTGTAATACTCCCTTTAGGGATGATAAACTTTATAAATTTTGCATCAACCTCTATAAAAAAATCATACGCTTTTTCTGATTTTGAAATCTTAGTAATCGTACCTACAGTATCCACATGCCCTTGTACAATATGTCCTTCAAGCCTATCACTAAGTTTCATAGCTGGCTCCATATGCACATTACCTTTTAAGTTTTCTACAGCAAGCAGAGATTTAGTCTCGCTAGAGAGTTCTACCGTAAATTCTCCTCCACCTAACTTTACTACCGTAAGGCATGCACCATTTATTGCTATTGAGTCACCAATTTTTGGTTTATACTCAGCACTCAGCGTTAAAAAATCATTTTCCATTTGTTTGACCGTAGCCAATTCTCTTATCAATCCTGTAAACATGAGATGATTATACCAAAGTTTGTTATAATCAAAAAAACTTAGTATAAATTAACTTCTTGACAAAGTCAAAGCTTTAGTGAAAGGAATTTGTTAGGAGCTTTGCTTCTGACAAAGGAGATATAAAATATGAAATATGATGTAATTGTAATTGGTGGAGGGCATGCAGGAATTGAAGCTTCTTTGTCATGTGCTAGAACAGGTAAAAAAACACTTCTTTTAACAATGTTAGCAGATCGTATCGGTGCTGTGAGTTGTAATCCTGCTATTGGAGGTCTTGCTAAAGGACATCTCGTAAAAGAGATAGATGCACTTGGTGGAGAAATGGGCATATGTACAGATAAAACAGGAATTCAATATCGTATACTCAATGCCTCAAAAGGACCAGCAGTAAGAGGTAGTCGTGCACAAATAGATATGGACAAATATAGTATATATATGAGAGATATCTGTCTAAATACTAAAAACCTTACAGTTAAACAAGAGATGGCAGAAGAACTTATTGTAGACAACGATACTATTACCGGTGTTACAACACATTTACAAAACAGATATGATGCAAAAAAAATTATCATCACTTCAGGAACATTTTTAAAAGGTTTAATTCACATTGGTGAATTCCAGCAAGAAGCAGGTAGAAGTGGTGAATTTCCATCAAATACATTGAGTGATAGCCTAAAGTCATTGGGATTAGATTTAGGAAGATTAAAAACAGGGACTTGTCCTAGAATTGACGCTAAAAGTATTGATTTTTCCGTTATGGATGAGCAGCCAGGTGATGAAGATCCTATTCCATTTAGTTTCAAAACTGATAGAGAATCATTTAAACCCAATCAACTACCTTGTTTTATCACTTTTACCAATATGTCAACTCATGATATTATCTCAGGAAACTTTCATAGAGCACCTCTTTTTACTGGCCAGATTGAAGGTGTAGGTCCAAGATATTGTCCAAGTATTGAAGATAAAGTCAATCGTTTTTCAGAAAAAGATAGACATCATCTTTTTATTGAACCACAAACTGAAGAGGCAACTGAATATTATATCAACGGACTTACAACTTCTCTTCCAACTGATGTGCAACTCAAAATGCTCCGTTCAATTAAAGGGTTAGAAAATGCACAAATTGTGAGATATGGTTATGCCATAGAGTATGATTATGTGAATCCAACTGAGCTTACACACACTCTAGAAACCAAAAAAGTCAAAGGTCTTTATTGCGCAGGTCAAATTAATGGAACAACGGGATATGAAGAAGCAGCAGCACAAGGACTTATGGCAGGAATAAATGCTTCTTTAGCACTTGATGATAAAGAGCCTCTCATATTACGACGGGATGAAGGATATATTGGTGTACTTATTGATGATTTAGTAACAAAGGGAACTAAAGAACCCTACCGTATGTTTACAAGTCGCGCAGAGTATCGTTTATTATTAAGGGAAGATAACGCCGACTTACGTCTCAGTCATTATGGACATCAAATTGGGCTTATAAAAGATTCACTTTTTAAAAAAATAGATCAAAATGCAAAAGATCTGGCATTTGCAAAAAACTATCTAAATGAAAACTTTACAACTCCTTCAAAAGAGAACAGTGCTATTTTAAAAGCTATAGATGAAGCACCAGCTACTGATAAAATTGCACTTAAAAGTGTTGTAGGAAGAAAAAACTTTACAATTGAAAAATTAGAAAAACTTATACCAGAGTTCATTGAGTTTTCAAAAGAGACAAAAGAGCAAATTCTTGTTGAATCTAAATATGCAAACTACATAGAAAAACAACAAAAACAAATAGACAAAATGAAAAACTTGATTAATATTAAAATCCCAAAAGAGTTTAACTTTGAGAAAGTTTCAGGTCTAAGCAATGAAATCATAGAAAAATTTTATACATTTAACCCTGCGACACTTCATGCTGCTAGTCAAATTAGTGGAGTCACTCCAGCGGCGATAGATATACTTCATATTTACATTAAAATGGAACAAAAAAAGCGAATTAATAATTAATAAAAACAGTCTTTCTACGTAAAAAATAAAAAAAACATCTACCAATGACATATATCAATAGCTTATAACACTTTATAAGCTATAATTGACAATTATAAAATTTTATAAAGGAGTGTATATGGCTGTTGAAAAAGAGAGAAGAAGTTTTCTAGGAATGGCTTTAGGTGGCTTTACTGCAGTTGGTGGTATTGTTTCACTTGGAGCTATGAAAAGTACTTGGGATCCTCTTCCAAGTGTAAAAGCTGCAGGTTTTACTACTGTAGATTTGAGTGCTGCAGAGGAAAATGTTTTAAATGTTGAGAAATGGAGAGGGAAACCTATCTTTATTCTTAAAAAAAGTGCTGATATGGAAGCACATGATCGAGATGTAATTGTTGGAGATGCACGATTTCATATATCTATCGGTCTATGTACACATCTAGGTTGTATTCCTGCATACTTTCCAAAAAATAAAAATTTCATATGTGCCTGTCACGGTGGAATGTTTGATACAAGCGGTGCGGCGACTAAAGCCCCTCCTGTTAAACCACTTGAAATTCCTCCATTTAAATTAGATGGAACAACATTGGTTTTAGGCGAAGAAGGCGAAGAGTTCAAAAAAATGAAAACCGCCGGTTTAACAGTATAAGGGAGAGATGAATGGCACATTTTGAAAAAGCAAAATCTATAGGCGATTGGTTAGACCAACGACTAGCGACTAAAACGCTTGAAAAAGTACTCGCTACAGAGTATTGGATTCCGAAAAATATCAACTTTTTGTGGGCAATGGGTATGGTTCTAGCAATCATCTTTGCAATGCTCCTAGTTTCTGGTATTTTCTTACTTATGTACTACAAGCCAGATGTTAATTTGGCATTTAATTCTGTAAATAACATTATTATGAATGAAGTTGGTTACGGTTGGCTTTGGAGACATATACATGCAGTAGCATCATCTGTTGCATTTTTAATTATATATATCCATATGTTTACAGGTATCTATTACGGCTCTTATAAAAAAGGTCGTGAGATGATTTGGATTACTGGTATGTTACTATTTGTTACTTTCTCAGCTGAGGCATTTTCTGGTTATATGCTTCCATGGGGACAAATGAGTTACTGGGCTGGTATGGTTATCACAAACTTATTTAGTGCTGGTTCATTAGAGCTAAATGGTGTTGTTGAGTGGATTAGAGGAGATTATGTTCCTGGTGACGCTTACTTGACACGATTTTTTATGCTTCATGTCCTTCTACTTCCATTAGCAATTATGGCTATCATAGGCTTACACTTTGGAACTCTTAGAATTCCTCATGTTAATAACCAAGATGGTGAAGAGATTGATTTTGATGTAGAGAGTAAAAAATATTTAGCAGGCGATACAAAAGGTTCAAAAGTTATTAGATTCCAATGGGATTTCTTGAGTAAAGATGTCTTTGTTCTTGGAGTATTTTTAATTTTCTTCTTTTATCTTACATTTTACCACTATGCTTTTGCATTAGACCCTGTAAATCTAGATCCTGCGGATGGTCTTAAGACTCCTGCACATATCTATCCTGAGTGGTATTTCCTATGGAGTTACGAAATCCTTAGACCATTCCCGAAAGATCCAGGTCTTATCGCTTTTGGTTTTGCACAAGTTGCGTTTTTCCTTCTACCGTTCCTAGATAGAAGTCCTAATGTTGCTCCGGCTAACAAAAGAGGTCTATTTGCAATTTGGTTCTGGGTAATGATAGTTGATATGATTGTGTTAACAATTATGGGTAAATTACCACCAGAAGGTATATATAATGTCATTGGTGCAGTTGCTGCATGGACATTCTTAATTCTTTTTGCATTGCTTCCTGTCGTTACAATGCTAGAGAAAAAAAAGTAGGAGGCTAGGATGAATAAAGAAATTAAAATATTATTAGTAGTAGTGTTCTTCACACTAGTCACATATTGGGGTGTTGAGCCATTTGCACACGGTGCGATGCATAAACATGTAGATGGAAATAATTTCGTCTATGATGGGGCAGCAGATATAGCAGGAGCTGAAGCAGACAAAGTTGAAGCAAAAAAAGAGTTCTGGGGTTCAGTTAATAAAATCGCAGCACTTACTGGAAATGCAGAAGCAGGAGCAGCAGGTTATGCTATGTGCCAAGGTTGTCATATGGAAGGTGCAGCAAACATGGGTGGAGCTATACCTCCAGTTTTAGACCATGCGGGTAGTATCTATGATAAAAACTATCTTATAGCACTTATCAAAGATCCAGCAATGGCTATGAATACAGACCATAAATTTGCAGACACAATGATGCACCCAATGGGTTCTATCAAAAGTATGATCACTGAAGATCAAGCGATTGCTGATACAGTAGCTTACATGTTAGCTAACCTTGCAACAGAGGCCACTCCTAAAGAGGCTTATATGGAAGCGTGTAGTAGATGTCATGAGAATAACTATGCAGGTATCACTCAACTTGGAGAGACTCCAAAATTTAAGTATGAAAAAGATGCATTAGCGCATCGTGTTAAAGTACTTGAAGAGCAAGATTTAGTAAAAGGGTATATGGGTAAACTACCACCTGATTTATCTATGTTATCTCTATCAAGAAATGACCATTTTTTAGAGACATTTATAGAAAATCCTCAATCTCAACTTGAAGGTACATCTATGCCTAGAGTTGGTTTAACAAAAGACGGAGTTCATAAAGTTCTTACTTATATGGATTCAGTTGGCGATAAAAATGCTGAAGCTAGAAATTCATTAGGATGGAAAGTTATTCTATTCTTTGTAATTTTTACATTACTTGCTTACCTTTGGAAAAAAGAGGTTTGGAGTAAACTGCACTAGAACTACTAACTAAAGGAGTTTATCTCCTTTAGTTATACTATACTACCAACCACTAAACAATAATATATGATTTTTCTAGATTAACTTTCTTAGTTGCTAAAGATATTGAGAAATGTTTTGTATTTTATAATAGCCACCGAAAGTGGAGACTTAAGTCTCACGGAACTCTCAGTTAGTTGTATTATTTGTAGAGAAAGTTTTTACTCTTTTTTATCAGAACCTGGCTGAATTTTATCAAGAAAACTATTGAATTTATTTGTTAATTCCTTAGTAAGCTCAGTCTTTTGATCATCATCCTCACCCTCTTCATCTTCAATTGATTCATCAACAAAAGCACCTATAGAGGTAAGTTTATTATAACGCATATCAAGTCTTGTCTGATCATCTAATTTTTCTAACTCTTCTACAGTATCTAGAAAATACTTTTTAAGCACTAAAATGGCACCAGCTTTATCTCTATGACCACCTTCAATAGGTTCATCAATCAAATCATCGATGAGATTTAACTCTTTTAAATCTTCTGCAGTAATCTTCATCGCCTTAGTAGCTTGTTCCTGCTTTTTAGGGTCATTCCATAAAATAGCCGCACAACCCTCAGGGGAGATAACACTAAATACTGAATAACGCATCATAGCAAATTTGTCTGCAACACCAATGGCCAATGCGCCACCACTACCGCCTTCACCTATAACGATGGAAACTGTAATAGTATTAAGATCACTTAGCTCAAAAAGATTTTTAGCAATTGCTTCACTTTGACCTCTTTCTTCAGCACCGATACCAGGATATGCGCCTGGTGTGTCAATCAGAAATAAAATTGGAAGCTTAAACTTTTCAGCCATACGTGCAACTCTAAGTGCTTTTCTATAGCCATCAGGTTGAGGCATACCAAAATTTCTACGAATTTTGTTTTTAGTCCCACGACCTTTTTGCTCACCAATAACAATCACTTTTTTTCCAGAAATTGTTCCGATATAACACACTATTGCTTGGTCATCATTATAAACACGATCTCCATGAATCTCATATGAGTCTTCCATCATACCACGAATATAATCTAGTGCATAAGGACGACTTGGATGTCGTGCTAACTGTAATTTCTGATAATCAGAAAGACTAGAATAAGTCTTTGTAATCTCTTTTTCTAAATTCTTTTCAAGTGTTGCAACAGACACAAAATCACTAACTGATTTAGCCTCAGTTAAATCATAATCAATCTGCTGAATACCTTTTTCAAACTCAAGATAAGTAACCATGAAACTCCTTACTTAAACTTTTTTAAAATTATAGAACCGTTTGTACCACCAAATCCGAATGAATTACTCATGATCGTATCTACTTCTGCACTTCTTGCCTCATTTGGAATATAATCCAAATCACAATCCGCATCAGGAGTAGTATAATTAATCGTAGGAGGTAAAACACCATCTCTCATAGCCATAATCGATATGATTGCTTCCATAGCCCCTGCTGCACCTAAGCAATGTCCTATTTGACCTTTTATCGAACTCACAGGAGGACAATTCTCTTTACCATCAAATAACATCTTAACTGCTGCAGTTTCATTCTTGTCATTTGCTGGAGTACTAGTACCATGAGCATTAACATAATCAATTGTAGGCTCGCCTGCCATTTTATAAGCAGCTTTCATAGCACGATATGGACCATCTACAACAGGTGAAGTGATATGATTAGCATCACCACTCTCACCAAAACCAATGACTTCAGCATAGATTCTAGCACCTCTTTTTTGTGCAGATTCTAACTCTTCTAATACAAGTGCACCGGCACCCTCACCCATCACAAAACCATTACGGTCAGCATCAAATGGACGCGATGAAGTTAAAGGATCATCATTTCTAGTTGAAAGTGCTTTCATAGCAGCAAATCCGCCAATTCCAGCTCCACAAATCGCAGACTCAGCACCAACAACTAACATACTGTCAGCACCACCTAGCATAATTGTTTTAGTAGCAGTACTAATTGCATGCGTACCAGCCGCACATGCTGTAACATCTGAAAGATTTGGACCTTTGAGTCCATACTCAATCGTGATAAAACCACCAAGCATATTTACTAAAGATGATGGAATAAAAAATGGAGATATACGTCTTGGTCCTCTGTTCTCAGCAATAATAGAATTTTTTTCTATATTTGGAAGTCCACCAATTCCAGATGCGGATACAATTCCAAATCTTTCAGAGTCAATTTCAGTAAAATTTGCATCCTCCATAGCTTCTTGTGAAGCTTTCATACCAAGATGTATAAATCTATCAGCTTTTTTTACCTCTTTTGGATTCATAACAGAGCTAGGCTCAAAATCTTTCACTTCACCGGCTATTGAAACAGAATAGTTACTAGCGTCAAATAGAGTAATTCGATTAATACCACATTCACCATTTACAATGGCCTTAAAAGAACTCTCTTTATCATTACCTACGGAATTTATCATTCCCATACCAGTTATAACTACTCTTTTCACTTCAAACTCCTTACTATACTTTTTCAATATCAATAAAAAGTGGCAAATGCCACTTTTTATTTAATTTTAATTATGCGTTATTATTTTCGATATATTTTAGTGCATCACCAACAGTAGCAATTGCTTCTGCATCAGCATCTGGAATTTCAATATCAAATTTCTCTTCAAGAGCCATAACAAGCTCAACTACGTCTAGTGAATCTGCACCTAAATCTTCAACAAATTTAGACTCCTCTTTTACCTCATCTGCGTTGCAGTTTAACTGCTCTACTACTACTTCTTTTACATCATCAATTAATGCCATGATTTCTCCTTATTATAAAGTGTGCGATAGTCTACCAAAAAATTGTTAAATATTAGTAAACAAGCCCAAATTAAACATACATTCCACCATTTACTTTAAGGATTTCACCCGTAATATAAGCTGAGGAATCACTTAGTAAAAAAGCTACAGCTTCAGCTACATCTTTTGGATCTCCAAAACGTTTTAAAGGTATTTTATCTGTATAACTTTTCTTCACCTCTTCACTCAACTCATCAGTCATGTCAGTTGCTATAAAGCCTGGAGTAATGGCATTATATCTTATGCCTCTTGCAGATCCTTCTAACGCAAAACTTTTTGTCATTGAGTTCATTGCACCCTTACTTGCAGAATAATTTACTTGCCCAATATTTCCCGTTTCACCTACAATTGAAGAGATATTTACCACTGCACCAAAACGTTTTTTACTCATTGCTTTGAGTCCCTCACGACACCCTATAAATGCAGAATTTAAATTGGCTTTCATAACTGAGTCAAAATCTTCCATTTTCATACGAAGTGCTAATTTATCATTTGTAATTCCCGCATTATTTACCAAATATGCTAACGCTCCATCACTATCAACTATCGTTTTTATACCTGCTATAAATCCAGCTTCATCACTTGCATCAAAACAAATTACAGCAGCTTCTCCACCAGAATTTTCAATTTCGGCTTTAAGTGCATCTGCAAGCTCTGGTTTTGAACGATAATTTATCCAAACTTTCAGTCCATAATTTGCTAAAACTTTAGCAATTTCAGCGCCTATACCTTTGCTTGCACCTGTAATTAATACATTTTTTCCTGTAAATTTCATTTTTTGTCCTAAAATTAAAAGTTATTCCATTATGATATAGGAAAATGAATTAAAAAGGTTAAATTATGAATAAAATTCTTTCAATACTTTTGCTACTGTCACTTTCTCTCTATGCTGAAAAAATGACGTTTAAAACACTTAAAGATGAATATATCCAAATTAAAAACAATGCAGGTGTTTTTAATTTTGTAAATTTAAAATATCACAACAAAGATACCCTACTCTTTTTCTTTGGTAATGATTGTCCACACTGTACAAATGAAATACCACAAATTAAACAACTTGCAAATAACAGAAATATACAATTAATTGGTATCCATGCACAAGCAGATATCGGAGATAATGCCTTAAAATCTTACGTAGAAAAAGTAGGATATAATTTTGATGTATTATCATTTAGTGATGATATAAAACTCATCAATCATCTCAAAGAGAGAGGCATGTGGAGTGGAGAAGTCCCACTGCACGTACTTGTTGATAAACAAGGAAATTTAAAAGTTGTAGAACTAAACGAAGTTTTGGCTAAGTTTTAAAAACGAGAGTGTAAAATAAATTGCACTTATTTTTTGAATTGGCGTTATTAATTACGCCAAGGATAGTAAAAATTACACTTAGATCTAGACTTATTTTAGTACTAAAAAGTTAAAAATTAAGCTTTGACCTCCCCCATGTTTTTAAGATAGGTAGAGATCAATTACTTAAAATTTATAAGCCACAGAAACCATAATATTATTTTGTGCTACTACTGAAACATCATCTGTTGTTTTATCATAATCCTCAAAACCTGTTGCTATATGCTGGAAGCCTATTTGAGCATCTATTTTTTCATTGAACTGATAGCGTACACCTAAACCAACGGTCATTTCACCTACATCAACATCATCTACAAGTTTTAATTTTTTTGAAGAAGCATCACCAAAACCAACACCTACAGAGGCATAAGGAAGGAGTTTTTCAGAAGAGAGGGATGAAAAACCCCATTCATAATTTACTCCAACTGTCTGCATTGTGACATAACCTTCATCCGAATCTAGCTTATTTACTCGCAGATAAAGTTCTACTCTGTTTCGATTAAAATGCTGATAACCTGTTTTTAAACTAAAGCCAGAGGAAGAGACATCATGATATGTTGTTTTTGTTTTGTCTTTATCTTTGGTAGTTATAGAGTCATCTCCAAGACTTACCAAAGAAGCATTTGCACCAATGTAGAACCCATCACTGTTTGCATAACTTCCTGTACTTAGTAGCGTTAGCAACATAGCACTTTGTAAAAATTTATAGTTGTTCATTTGAAATCCTTTGTTTTTGAATAGTGATATAGTATGTGAAAAGGATGTGAGAAAAATGAGGAAGTGAAAATTTATAAATTTATACTAAAATGGCTTATGCAAAATGATTTTTCAAACCTAACCTTACTCTATGTAGAAGATGATGAGATTATTCGTCAAAATGCTGTAGAGTATTTAAATAACTACTGTAAAGAGGTTTTTCAAGCCAAAGATGGGCAAGAAGCCCTTGATATTTATAAAGCTAAAAAACCTGATGTTATTATTTCCGATATTGAGATGCCACGACTTAATGGTTTGGAAATGGCAAAACAAATCAGAAAAAAAGATAAAAAAACCCCTATTATTATTGCTACTGCTTTTACAGACAAAAGTTATCTCTTACATGCAGTAGAGTTACAACTCATAAAATACATAACAAAACCCATAAACTCTCAAAAACTTAAAGAAGCACTTGGGCTTGTATTGGAATATTTTCATATGGATAGTATTTTACGTATTAGTCACAATAGCTGTTACGATAAACTCAATAAAACACTTATGATAGATAAAGAGTTTATTAAACTGAGTAATAAAGAACTTCAACTTTTAGATTTGTTAGCAAAAAACCACCATAGAGTAGTTAATTATAAAGAGATAGAAAACATCCTTTGGTACGATGAAGTCATGAGTAAAGATGCTCTTCGTGCTTTGGTTAGAGTGCTTAGGATTAAGCTACAAGGAGATTATATTGAAAATATTTCGGGCTTCGGATACAGATTAAAAATAGATTAATATTTTTTTCACATTATTTTAAGATATGATTGATTTATGAAAAAGTTGATTTTACTTCTCATTTTATTTTCAAGATTACTTTTAGCAGAGGGGACCCCTCTTGTTCTAAAAGTATATACTACCAATGAACCAATAGCTATAATTGACATCAGCGAGTATACTTCTAAATTTAAAAATGTTGATGAGTCTAATGATGAATTTGAATTTAAAATTATTATGGATAGTGAAGAGACTTCAATAAAAGAAGATATTAGTCATAAATTTACATGGATAATGTTGAAGTTAGATGAAAACCTCACTAATGGTAACTACTGGATAGAACATACGGCTTTTGATTTTACTGAGCATAGCTTTACAAGCCATCAGGCTGTAGAAAAGTTCTCTATGTTAGGGCGAAAGTTTCTCTCTTTTAGCTACGATAAAAATCAAGATAGCAGAAGATACTTTTTAAAAGTCCTATCTTCTAAATCACCTATTGTTCCTTTAGTTTCAATCCATACCCCACAAAGTTTTTCTCTCTGGATAGATGGATATGGGGTAGAATTATTACTTTCCTTCTTTCTCTTTGGACTCATCTTTATGACAGCTATTTATAATGGAGCTTTATATCTCTATAATCGTGAAAAATCTTTTCTCTATTACATGATAATGCAGTTTTTCATGTTGTGTATTTTGGTCTACCAGACAGATATTATTGATACATATGTACTTGGAAATGTAGAAATGGAAGAGTTATCTATATTTTTATATTTTCTTATTCTTCAGCTTGCTATAATCTTTATACTTCTTTTTGTCCGTTCTTTTTTAGAAACTAAAAAACACCTACCTTTTCAAGATAAAATTTTGCACTATATTATAATTGCTTCTATCTTTGACTTAATACTCTTCTTTCTTCCTATTATGTTAATATTTGATATCTACTTTTTTATTGTACTCTATGTTGTATGGGTTGCATGGTTACGTCTAAGACAAGGCTACAAACCAGCTATATTTTTTCTTTTTGGTTGGTTTTCTTTCATGGTAGGTCTCTTTCTTACAGAAAATTTTGAAGATGTTTTTTTGCTTGATCCTCTGTTTCTTGCTTCTACTATCGAAGCTCTATTTTTCACTGTAGCTATCTCTTATAAAATTCGAGAGATTAGAGATGAAAAAGAGGAACAAAAAGAGTTATTGGTACATCAAAGTAAATTAGCTTCTATGGGTGAGATGCTAGGAAATATCGCCCATCAATGGCGACAACCTCTCTCTAGATTGGGTTATATTCTCATGAATATTGAAGTAAAAGACAAACAAAAGCATCATGCAAAAAAACTAGAAGAGGCATCACTTCAATTAGAATTTATGTCTCAAACTATTGATGACTTTAGAAGCTTCTATGAACCCAATAAAATAAAAGAGCTTTTTTCTTTAGCAGATGAAAGCCAAAAAGTCATAGAGTTTATCTCTTTTGAAAATATAGAGATAGAATTAAAAGTACTCAAAGACGAAAAAATTCTAAATTATAAAAATGAGTATAAACAAGTCTTATTAAATATACTAACAAATGCAAAAGATGTTCTATTTGAACGAAAAATAGTTGTACCAAAAATCATCATAGAAGTTGATGATACAACCGTTAGAATTATTGATAATGGAGGAGGCATCAGTGTTCAAAATATTGAAAAAATATTTGAGCCTTATTTCACAACCAAAGAAAATGGCATGGGAATTGGACTCTATATGTCAAAAATGATTGTTGAACGAAATATGGGTGGAAAGTTAGAGGTTTTTAATACTAAAGACGGAGTCGTTTTTAGTTTATCTAACTTTTAACCAGCTCATAAAAAATAGTGGAAAATTGTTGATTTTTTATTTGCTAACCGAAATAAGTACATATGATCTTATTTGCATTTGAGTCAAATGGTGAGATTCGAACAAGTCTATAAATACCGTTTTCTACTTTCATATAGCCTTGACACACTCCCCACACCTAAAGACAGGGGATTCTAAGATCAAACAATACAAACCCTCAATAAGAAGGAATTACAGTATCTAACTTAAGAGTGGATGCCCCCACTCTATGAATATTTACACTAGCATTAAGATCACGATCTATTTCAAAACCACAACTGCCACAAACAAAAATTCTATCTTTTAAACCTTCTAAGGTTTTATTGATATCTTTATTTTTGTTTCCGCTTATATCCCCATAGCTAAAGCAAGGGGCTTTACGCTATGACATTGTAAACTAGTTGCAATAGAAGAGATGATAGGAAATATAGCACATCAATGGAGACAACCACTTACTTGTCTATCATATAACTTTATAACCTTAAAAGAGTCAGCAAATCAGAATCTTTTGGATAAAAAATATTTAGATAAAAAGCTAGATGAGGCTACAGTACAATTGGAGTTTATGTCTCAAACCATAGATGATTTTAAAGACTTTTATTCACCTCATAAAAATAAGGAACTATTCTCTTTAGAAGAAGCCACTAAACAAGCCTTAGAACTTATGCAAAACTCACTTCAAGCAAATAGTATAGAAGTTGTACTGGATATACAAGAGGACATAGAGATTGAAAACTATAAAAATGAGTTTAAACAGGTTCTTTTAAATCTACTATCAAATTCTAAAGATGCATTTTTAAAACAAGAGATAAAACTTTTTAAGATTGTTATCACGATTAATAAAAACAGTATTACTATTTCAGACAATGCAGGAGGGATTGATGCAGAAGTTATAGACCATATATTTGAGCCTTATTTTTCAACAAAAGAAGGTAGTACTGGCATAGGGCTTTATATGTCTAAGAGGATAGTGGAAAAGAATTTGGATGGGGTTTTAAGCGTAGAGAACGATTCTAAAGGAGCTGTATTTACTATAGTTTTATAAATAAAAAAACCTCATTTTTACCTCATTTTTTTCTGTTATACTTTATTCATAAATAAAAAAAAAAAGGTAAAAAATGAAAAAGAAATATATAAATATGTCAGTTATAGCATTTGCTATTACAGCATCAATCGCAGGTTGTGGGTCATCTAGTAAACCTGCAAAGACTGCACTTACAAAACAAGGTGTTTGGGAGAGAAAGGGGTATGGTAGTGTTATTAAAGTTGATAAAGTAGCTAAAGTTATTAAGTCTTATGATTTTACACGAGAAACTTGTTTAGAATCTACTATTAGTTTAATGGAAATACAAACATTTCTTGATAAGGCAAAACTCTCCACAGATAAAAACACTCTTGAATCAGATAACATAAAGGTTAGCAGACTTGATAAACTTCCTCAAAGCTGTATAGATGATCGCTTGATTACATCAGCCACACCTACAAATACATTTGAACACCTTTGGCATAACTTCAACGACTATTATGCCTTCTTTGATGAGAGAAATATTGATTGGGCGGCTCAATATTCACAATATAAACCACACGTTAGTGAGGATATGAGTGAAGAAGAATTATTTCAGCTTATGTCAGCCATGCTAGAACCTATAGGTGATGGACATGTTACATTAACTTCAGATGAAGATGAATTTGATGCCTCTAAAGAAGGTAAATTTGAAATTATGATTAAAGAAGGTTTTTTACAACAAGATGAATTTGATGATATTGATGATTATGTTGATTCACTATTAAGAAAATTTTATTCTATTACTGAAAGCTATCTTGACACAAATAATGTACAGTTTTTGAATGATGCTGAGGGTGATAAAATCGGTATAGCAGGTTTTATAGATGGGACAATAGGGTATATACAGATAAATCAAATGAGTGATTTTGTTTCTGGTGATGAAACAGACAATGTAAAAGCTATCCATGCATTTATGCAAAAGGCTATGAAAAATTTTGAAAATACAGATGGGATAATCGTAGATGTTAGATTAAACTCTGGAGGACATGATGCAGTTAGTTTGGCAATAGCTAGTTATTTTACAGATGAAAAAAAGAAAGCTTATTCTAAAAAAACGCAGTATTGGGATGGTGAAACAGAAGAGCTAGATTTCTATGTTGAGCCTTCTACTCCATCATACTTAAAGCCTGTGATTGTAATAGCTGGGGAAAACACAGTGAGCGCGGGTGAAATTTTTCTTATGGCCATGAGTGAATTGTCAAATGTTAGGTTAATTGGTGAAAATAGCAATGGAATTTTATCTGATAGGTTAGAAAAGGATTTGCCAAATGGCTGGGAAATGTCACTTTCAAATGAAGTATATTACGATGCAAGTGGTAAAAAATTAGAAGTCGTTGGTATAGCTCCAGATATAAATATTTCAGTTCTTTCTATTGAAGCCCTTGTAGAAGGTAGAGATGATGCAATTGAAACTGCTTTGCAGTTGTTAAATTAAGAACGCCAATTCAAAAAATAAGTGCAATTTTTTCAAAGTAAGGTAGAAAGTAAGGTTAACAGGTAATTTGTTATCCTTATTTTAGCACAAAATGAAGGAATAGCATTGAGATATAACCAGTTAACCCTAGAGAAACAATACCAAATTTCAGCTTTGCGTAAGCAAGGCTTAAAACAATATGAGATAGCAAAAGAGATAGGAGTACATCCATCCACAATCAGTCGAGAGTTACTAAGAAATAGTGATAAAAAAGATATTATTCAGCCAATAAAGCACAAGTGGAGACATTTTTAAGACATAAGCATAAAGCTAAAAATAGTGTTATATTAGAAAACATTTAAAGCTAGACTGGTCTCCAGAGCAGCTATCAGGGAGGATGAAGCCAGATCAATTTTTAGAAAATATGTCTTTAGCATTCGATAAAAGTGCAGTTGTCAAAGAGTACAAAGAAGAGATTGAAACTCTCCAAAAAAATAATGATAATTTAGCTAAAAAAATTGGTAACTATAGAAAAAGATTTTCTTGAGGGAAAGCTCGTAAGCTTGGTATCATCTAAAGAACGAAAAGTTCTGAGAGCGTGGGAGTGTTCTAAAATCTGTGTCAACACCTAGTTGCTCCGAAAATTATAACACTCATAACCTAAGAGCATCTTTCAGCCTATCCTTGAAGTGGATATTGAGCTGAGAAATGGTCAGCGACCAGTTCCAAACTGGCATAGTCCATTTTTTTGAAGCATTTTTAATACCTAAGTAAAGTAGCTTCAAAAGGCTATTTTCATTAGGAAATGCTCCCTTAGTCTTAGTCAATTTTCTAAATTGGCGATGTACAGACTCTATAATATTAGTGGTGTAAATAACTTTTCTAATATCTTTAGGATATTTAGTCAGTCCTGAATGATTTTTTTATAACATAGATTTTTATCTACTTCCAATATATGTCTCAAAGTTTCTAAATCCATCTCACCAACCTCTTGTAAAGCTTTAAAAGTTCAAGTCTTATCGACAGTTTATCTATTAAGATCTCTTGCATCTTTGATTCTTTTGTATTTTTCAAAACCGTTAAATCTTCTACCGTTTTTAAACCATTTTGATAAAGGTCGTCAACTTGTGTTATCAGACTATCATAAGTGATTTTTGCTTCTTGATTATTCTTTATCTTTCTTTCAAGAAATGTAACTTTATATAACATATTCTGATAAAATATTTTCTCATTGTCTTGATTACTTTTATATCGTATTTTAGAGAGTAACAACTCTTTTTGTGCTATCTGTTTCATTTTGTCAGTATTAAAATCAAGTGGCAAAGAGACACTTAACCCATATTCCCAACTATTTTTATCATCTCTTATATTTCTACTGTATTTACTATCATCATATTTATAAGTACTTTCTACTGATACTTTCGGTAAATACGTAGCATCTACTATTTTTTTAGCCAGATGATTATAAGATATGACATCTTTTTGTATATGCACATGATTTAGAGATAAAAACTCTTTTTGAGACAAAACCTTTATCTTTGATAGTTTTATCTGCTTATATGATTTATCAGATAAAAAGCCTAATTCTGTTTTATAAGACTCTTTTTCCATGTGTAAACTTTCGATACTATTTTTCAGTTCACTTAGCTCCAATATCGCTGTGTCTAATTCTGAAATATCCACTACACCATTATTGTATTTCTCTTTCTTTCCCTCTATTTCAATATTTTTATTTTCAACTGCTAAGCCCAACTGTATCAGTTTCAAATCCAAAATACGAAGTGCCAAAACCAGCTCATAAACACTAATCGTCATCTCTTGATACTCGTAATCTATTGATTTTTGATTGATACGATTTTGAAGTTTTGATTGCTCTCTTTGATACCATATAGCACCACTTTTAAAAATATCTTGTGAGAGAGAAACCCCTATGCTTTTGCTATAGTCAGCATCTTTATCATTGACATTACTCTTATACAGACTACCATTGATAACGAGTGGGTTTATCCAGCTATCTCGTAAAAGTGTTGCTTCAATGAATCCTTTTTCTCTTTTGAGTTCTAACTCTTCTTTTTTAATATCCCTTAAATCATTGGCCAATACAAATAGTGGCAATAAAAACAGTAATAAATACTTCATCACTTGAACTCCACTTTTACAACATCTCCAAAATATCTATCTTGTAAAGTTGACTCTTTAACTAAACGGACTAAAAAACTAGATAGGTTATTAGTATCTCTCACTTTTGATATTTTTTCGATGACAAATGATGTAGGTTTCCCATCTATCATGATAGTTTTTTCACTTAGGTTTTCGATTTCAGAAGCGCGTACATAAAGTTCTATCTTTAGTTTTGACACTTCATATATTTCCATTATTATTGTGCCAATATCTACATAGTCCCCTTCTCTAACAAAAATGTTATTGATATATTTATCTTTTATAAAAAAAGACTTCTTATCCTTCTGATATTCTAAAAGTTTTATAT
>JADGDK010000048.1 GCA_016744895.1 Campylobacterales bacterium
CTCTAAGACATTTGAAGTTACCTTTGAAACTTTTATGAATTATATACATCCAGATGACAAAGCTAAGTTGTTGAAAGCATATAGTGACTCAATAGTGGAAAAAAGAGACTATTTTGTAGAACATAGAATTATTTTAGATGATGGGACTATCAAGTATCTTCAGGCGAGATGTCAAAACTTTTTTGATGATGAAGGTACAATTATTCAGTCCACAGGAACAGTACTTGATATTAGTACACAAAAAGGACTTGAAGAAGAGATTTTACGTATTAATAAAAATTTAGAAGAAAAAGTAGATCAGAGAACTACAGCGATAAAAGAGAAAGATAGACAATTATTACAACAATCTAGAATGGCACAAATGGGTGAGATGATCAGTATGATAGCCCATCAATGGAGACAACCCTTAGGTGCTATCTCCTCTACCTCTATCGATATGAATTTGAAATTTCAATTTAATGAGTTTGACTTAGAACAAAAAGAAGAAAGGGATAAATGTAAAGTATATATTTTAGATAATCTTGGAAATATTGATGGTTTTGTACAAAATTTAACAAATACGATAGATGATTTCAGAAATTTTTATAAACCCAATAAAAGATCTATCACGGCATTGATGAATGTACCTGTAAAAAAAGCACTCAATATTGTTAAAGCCTCTTTCGCATCTGATGGAGTCAAAATATTGGAGGAGTATAGATGTAAAAATAAAGTTAATATGCATCAAAATGAATTAATGCAGGTAATTTTAAATGTTTTAAAAAATTCACAAGATAACTTCAGAGAAAATAATATCAAAAATGGTGAAATTTGGATTAAAACTTATGATTTAAGTACGGGTGTAAGATTAGAAATAAGTGATAATGGTGGTGGTATTTCAGAAGATAATTTACAAAAGATTTTTGATCCTTATTTTTCTACCAAAAGTGAAAAAAATGGAACAGGGTTAGGATTGTATATGTCTAAAACCATTATAGAGCTCCATCACAAAGGTAAATTATATGCAAAAAATAGAGATGATGGTATCTGTTTTTTTATTGAATTAAACAGTGAAAAAGAGATGTTGTTTACATATGATAATCACTTAGAATCTGTAATTGTATAAGGAGTTAAAATGCATAATAAAAAGTTTTCTCATTTTATTTTTCTTATTACTTTTAGCATCTCTTTAATTATTGTAATGCCTCTAATTGTATTTAACACAAATAAACATTTTGATAATGCCATTTTAAAATTACACACAGATGGTGTTCGTAAACTCCATAATCAGATGGAGCAGATAAAAGATAATTTATCTACAATTACAAATTATTCAAAATCTTTGTCTAAAGTGATTGGTAATTTAAATGAATATAATGAAATAAAAATTGCAAATCTCTTTCAACAGTTGTTTGTAAAAGAGCTTGGAGTTTTCCAATTACGTTTGTTGAGTGCTGATGGTATGGAGTTAATAAGATATGAATTAAATAAAGATAATGTATTAGTCAACTCATTATCTCTTCAAGATAAATCAACAAGATACTATTATAAAGAAGCACAGGCATTATCACCAAGTGAATTGTATATCTCAAAACTTGATTTAAATGTAGAAAATTTAAAGATAGAAAAACCTTATAAAAAAACAATACGAGTGGTACAAAAAGTAAAAATTGATGGCAAGATATTTTATATCGTTATGAATTATAATTTATCAAAAATATTAAAAACCATACTTACTACAACTTTATATGATCTTTTCTTTGTTGAAGAAGATAACCAGATAAATATGCATTTAGATGATCGTTATTCTTTTTCAAAACAGAGAAATAAAAATTTATATCAGAAAGATTTTTTAGATAAAGATCATCAGTATATCACCCAAAAATCTTTAAATATTCTTCCCTATGATGTGGTTATATCTATCAAAAAAACAAACTTACAGGCATTAGAAGATAAAAAGATAAATACGATGAAAAAAATGTTTATTTTTACAATGCTCATCGCATTTATAATCTCTTCTTTACTCTATTATTTTTTAGAAAAATATTTAAAAAGATTAAGTATTAATGTCTCTGATATTATGGAAGCGCGTCACTATAAAAAAGAGAATCAATTTGTGGAGTTTAAAGCTATTCTATCAGATGTGACATTACAACGTCAAATGATAGAAGATAATATACAAGCTTTAAAAAAACAAGAAAAATTTACACACTCTATCTTAAATTCACAGTCAAATTTTGTGTTTATAACAGATGGAGAATATCTACATGAAGCAAATAAACCATTACTTAATTTTTTAAATTTCAATTCGTTATCGGAATTTCATGAAAAAAATAGCTGCATATGTGACTTTTTTGTTGCTAGGGATGGGTATTTGATAAAAGAGCAAAATGGAAAAACTTGGTTTAATATTGTTTTAGAAGATATAAAAAAACAGTACAAAGTAATGATGAAAGATATCGATGGAAATGAACATATATTTCAGCTTTTTACCAATAACTTAAATGATGGAAAAGGTAATTTTGTTATGTCACTATCAAATATAACAGAATTAACAATACTACAAAATTCACTTCAAGTTAAGGTAGATCAACAATTAGGTTCATTAAGAGCGAAAGATCAACAACTGCTTCAGCAATCGCGACTTGCACAAATGGGTGAGATGATCAGTATGATAGCCCATCAATGGAGACAACCATTGGGTGCAATTTCAGCTACTTCTATTGATATGAACTTGAAATTACAACTTAATGAGTTTGACTTAGCACAAGAAGTAGAAAGAAATAAATGCAATGATTATGTGATAAATCATCTTGGAAAGATTGATGGTTTTGTACAAAGTTTAACAAATACAATTGATGACTTTAGAAATTTTTATAAGCCAAATAAAACATCTATCTCTTCACTTATGAATTCTCCTGTAAAAAAAGCACTTAATATTGTCAGAAGTTCTTTTGTAGCGGAGGGTATAGAAATATTTGAGGAATATACATGTAGCAATAGAGTTGCAATGCATGAAAATGAGTTGATGCAGGTTATTTTAAATATCTTAAAAAATTCACAAGATAATTTTAAAGAAAAAAGTATAAAAAATGGTAAAATTTGGATTAAAACCTATGATCTTGATGATGGAATTAGATTAGAGATTAGTGATAATGGTGGAGGAGTTTCTGAAGAAATTTTACAAAAGATTTTTGATCCTTACTTCTCTACTAAAAGTGAAAAGAACGGAACAGGATTAGGGTTGTATATGTCAAAAATCATTATTGAACTCCACCATGAGGGTAAACTCTATGCAAAAAATAGAGATCATGGCGTATGTTTTTTCATCGATTTAAAAATGCAACAAGATAAACTTATTGAAAAAGATGCCATAATTACATAATTAATTAAAAAGGAAAATGTTATGTCCCAATCACCTAGAGCTGGAAAAATTGCCCCGTTAGAGATACTTGAAAATATTCCAAACCTTATAAGCAGTTACTTTACTAAAAAGCCAAATCTTAATGATATTGAGCAATTAATTAGTTTTGGTACTTCTGGGCATAGAGGTTGCGCATTAAAAGGGAGTTTTAATGAAGATCATATTTTAGCAGTAACCCAGGCAGTTTGTGAGTATCGAAAGGATAAAGTAGCTGGAGCACTCTTTATTGGTATGGACACACATGCACTCTCAACTTCAGCACATATCACAGCACTTGAAGTCTTAGCCGCCAATGAAATCACCACTTATTTTGCCAAAGATTTTGAATATACACCAACTCCTGTAATCTCTCATGCCATACTTTCACATACTGGGACTGATGGTATTGTGATAACGCCATCTCACAATCCACCTAGTGATGGAGGATTTAAATACAATGCTACCAATGGAGGTCCAGCAGATGTAGACATTACTAGTGTTATTGAAAAAAGAGCGAATGAAATATTGAAAGATGGATTAGTAGATGTAAAACGTATTCCTATTGACCAAGCACTAAAATCTGAATTTCTGCTCCCTTATGACTTTATCACACCCTATGTGAAAGATTTAGAAAATGTAATTGATATAGAAGCAATTAAAAAATCTAGTATTAAAATTGGTGCAGATGCAATGGGTGGTTCTGGCATGGCTTATTATCGGGCGATTAAAGAGCATTATGATCTTAATATGGAAGTTTTTAATGATCATCCTAATTTTACTTTTTCATTTATGCATTGTGATAAAGATGGAAAAATTAGAATGGATTGTTCTTCACCATATGCTATGGCAGGGCTTGTAGCTATGAAAGAGAAATTTGACATTGCTTTTGGAAATGATACTGATTTTGATAGACACGGTATTGTGACTCAAAGTGTAGGTTTGATGAATCCAAATCACTATCTTTCAGTAGCCATTGACTATTTAAGTAAAACAAGAGATTTTCAAGGTTATGGCGTAGGAAAAACCTTAGTGAGTAGTTCGATGATTGATAGAGTTGCAAAGGATAATGGTATCAAAGTTTTTGAGACACCAGTAGGCTTTAAATGGTTTGTTCAACCGCTCATTAATGGTGAGGTGTTCTTTGGTGGAGAAGAGAGTGCCGGGGCAAGTTTTTTACGTAAAAATGGAAAAGTTTGGAGTACGGATAAAGATGGTATTATTCTTACACTTCTTTCTGCTGAAATCCTTGCTACAACGGGAAAAGACCCTGGAATTCATTACAAAGAATTAACTGAAAAATTTGGCACTCCAATATATGCAAGAATTGATGCGCCAGCAAACTTAGAGCAAAAAAAGATACTTAAAAATCTTACTCCCGAGGATATCAAAGCTTCGGAACTTGCAGGGGAAAAAATTGAAGCAATTTTAACCAAAGCAGACAATGGGGCAGAAATTGGTGGTCTTAAAGTGGTTTCTAAAAATGGTTGGTTTGCACTTCGTCCAAGTGGTACAGAGGATGTCTATAAAATTTATGCAGAGAGTTTTATTGATGATCAACATCTTAAAATGATACAAGGTGAAGCACAAGAGATTGTCAATACTTTATTTTAGATAGTGATTAATTTTTAAACAAAAAAGCAGAGAAAAAAACTCTGTTTTTTATTATACTAACACAAGCAAGTCTAATTCAACTCCAAGATTGCTTCCTTATGAGAAATTAGACTTTCATTTTTAACGTATCTTCTATAAAACGGTAAATACTTTGATACACTTCTTGTGCGTCTTTTCCCATTAATATACCATGATTTTCCCTCGGCAAAAGTACTAACTTTTTCACACTAGAGCTCACGTTGTCATATATAAGCTGCGCGCTTTTAGGATTTACTACCGGATCTTTATCACCTTGTAGGATTAAAATTGGTGCGGTGACTTTGTTCAATGTTTTATCCACCTTTTTCATTACTTTTTCCATCTCTGCAACTGAAGCAAGTGGATGTTTAGGATAATTTACTGTAGGGTTTTCACTTTTGTTTTCTATCCATTCATTAATTCCTTTAGCTTGAAGATACGATATCATTTCATTGAAAGCATTAAGCGTGGGCACAACATAGGAGACTTTCAAATTATTAAGTTTGAGTGCAGAGTTTACTGCTATAACACCATCTACTTTATATTGAGCAGCATGTAAAAGGGCTAAAAGTCCACCAGTTGAAAATCCCCCTATAAATACTTTATCACATACTTGTCGCATTGCTGTAAAAGCCCGTTCAAAATCCACTTCCCAATCATGGGCACTAATAGTTTCTAGTGCTTCTGGTTTAGTACCATGTCCTCTAAGTCTTGGAAGATAAACATTGATACCTTTTTCAAATAGATATGTTGCTAACGCTTGAGCTTCTTTAGGAGCGGCCATATAGCCATGCGAAAAAACAAGTCCTACACTATTTTTTGCATCAAATAAAACTCTTGGCGCACCAACACTCTTTTTTGTTGGAGATTTTCCATAAAATGAGAAGTACTCTTTTTCAAAATAGTGCCAATCTCTGTGTTGAAGATGTTCAAAGTTATCAATACGAAGTTCTTGTTCTGAAAAAAGAGCATTTTGTTCAGCCTTAGAGACAATTTCATTTTGCCATTTGATCTCATTTAAGATTACTTGCAGCGTATTTTTCACTCTAATTTTATTAAAATCATAGTTTTGTTTCAAAAGACTTTTGTCAAAAAGATAATCTCCATCACTATCTTTATAGAGAATATTTTGAATTTCTGCTAATTTAATAGCGGATAAAAAAGGTTCATAGTTTGTATCAAGAATGAGTTTAAAGAGTTCATGTTCTAACTCTGGATGGAGATTTAGATCTTTGAATTTTCTAAGTGCTCTAGCATTTTTATAGATAAGTGTTTTAAGATAACTTGGACACACTTTTAGTGTTGGCATTGTCACAAGACTTATGATAAAAATGTGATCAAAGTTAATTTGCATATTGCCATAGACTTTTTCCATTGTATCATTGATAAATGTTTTTCTTTGAGTATCGATAAGTGTGTCTGTAAAGAGATCATCTGTAAGTGATCCCTCATGTTTTTTTAAATAATCTTCTATATATTTTTTTACTGAAATTGCTTTTCCAAAATGAAGGTGCATATTTGAACCCATCAAAAGGTTTATTTCAATCTCTAACTCTTCAAAGAGTCTTGTACCTCGTAGATTAAACCATTTATCTATCAAAAGTAATAACTTATTTTTACCTGGTCGAATTGGGTAATATGTGATTGAAAGTGGCACTGCATGCAGTGAGATATCTTCATTGAGTTTAGTTTTGTCTAATTTATGCATTGTGCAAAATCGTTTAATTATTTGTTCATCTTTTATCACTTTCATACGTTCTCGCATGATTTCAGCTTTTAGTGCTAAAACAGCTGCCCCTGTATGCACTGGTCCTTCTCTCATAGCTGTATGAATACAAAATTCTCCATTGTCAAAAGTAATCTGTTTATTTTTAACCATATGCCCCTCAGGATAGATAATCCAGTCAGCATTTCCAGAAAGAAAATCATCTGTGATGATACAATCCCTCGCTTTGTTTTTATGTGAAATTGAGCCTGCTAATCTCATATACTCTCCAAGCCATCCTACAAAAACGGTATCATCGGCTAAAGATCTGGCAACATGATTGTATTTGCTAAAAAGGAGATATGGAACCACAAAAGTTTCAAAACGCGTAAAGTGATTTGCCATAAAAAGTACTGGTGCATCAGGAAGTTTTTCACCGCTAATGGTAATGTTTGCACCGCTTAATTTTCTAATGATAAAAATAATTACCGATGAAATCCAAAGTACTACTTTTAACATTTGAAGTACTCCTCTTTAGTAAATGCATCTACAGCAGTAATCTCTTTTTGGAGTTTTCGTGCATTCTTGACTAGTAGTTTTTCCTCTTTTTCAAGTGCTTTTTCTCCTAAAGATTTGAGTTTTTCAAGTGCTTTTTTCGCTTTTTGTAAAGCATCTGTGGCTAAAAAAAGCTCTTGAACTCTGCCACCTTTATAAATATTATGACAAAGTCTTTCTCTTACTTGTGCGTTTGAAGTTAAAAGGGTAGCAATACTGTGTAGGTCATCATCTTTGATGATAGATCCAAATGGATTAATATTAGAGCAGAAAATTTTAAATTTAAACACCACACCTAAAACTCCTTTGGCTAAGTTTTGATAAATACCGATGAAAGCTTCATCTATCTTATTAAATCCACTTTCCATTGCTACTTTCAAAAGCAATTCATCCTCTTTCTTTTCTCCCTCTTCGTAAAATCGTTTGAGTGTGGCTGTCATCATATACATCTGTGCAAGGATATCACCAAAACGTCCTGATATGGATTCTCTTTTTTTAAGATCAGCCCCTAATAAGCCAAGTGCAACATCACTTAAAAAGGCAAATTTAGCCGATGCCCATGAGAGTTTTTGTTCATATCTTGCTGTCACACCACCACGTCTTGGGCGATGTAGATAACCCCTAGTGAGACCAAGTAAACAAGATCTAAAACCATTTCTAATCACATGTGTAATATGTGAAAAGAGGAGTGTATCAAAAGTTTCAACATCTCCTTTTTCTAAAGCTTCTATCTCTTTATATGCATATGGGTGACAACGGATCATTCCTTGCCCAAATTGGATAAGTGTTCTGGTAATGATATTTGCACCTTCAACGGTGATCGCAATCGGTGCTCCAAAATAGGCATGTGCAAGAAGATTTTTTGGACCTCTACTGATGGCTGCACCACCTTGTATATCCATTGCATCCAAGATATTTTTCCGAAATTTTTCTGTACTTTGATACTTCATGATGGCATTTGCCACCGCTGGTTTTGCACCATTATCAATTGCGCCAAGTGTAAAAGTTTTTGCTGCATCTAACAGATAAGTATCTGCACCCATACGTCCAATAACTTCTGAAATTCCTTCAAATCTTCCGATAGAAATTCCAAACTGATATCTCACAACGCTATAGGTTGAAGCGACAAAAGTTGCAAGTTTAGTAGCTCCCGTACTCGTGGAAGGTAAAGATATTCCACGACCTACAGCGAGGGATTCCATCAGCATCTTCCAACCTTTTCCAATCCCTTCACGTCCTCCGATAATATCATCGATACCGATCACAACATCTTTCCCAAAAAGTGGAGCATTCACAAAAGGAACATTGAGGGGATCATGGCGTTTTGTTTGATCAATACCCTCTATTTTAGCATCTACTAAGGCACATGTAATTCCTAAATTTTCTCCCATACCAAGTAGATTTTCAGGATCTTTGAAAACAAATGCAAGTCCTATGACTGTAGCAATAGCACTTAATGTAATGTAGCGTTTTTCAAACTGGAGTTTAATTTTTAGCTTGCCATCGTCATCTTTAAATAGAATACCAGAGGATTGAATCGAAGCCGCATCACTTCCCGCTTCAGGTTCAGTCAATGCAAAACATGGAATTTCACGACCATCAGCTAAACGCGGAAGATAATGCTCTTTTTGTTTGTCAAGACTATAATGAAGTAACAATTCTGCAGGTCCTAACGAATTTGGTACCATAACAGTAATCGCTAAAACTTGTGAGTGTGTTGCAAGTTTTTCAATCACACAGCTATGTCCATAGGCAGAAAATCCAAGACCTCCATACTCTTTAGGAATAATCATCCCAAAAAAGCGTTTTACTTTGAGGTATTTCCAAACCTTTTTTGGTAAGTCTCTCTTTTGAAAGACAGTCCAATCACTTGTCATAGCACACACTTCTTCGACCTCATTATCTAAAAATGATTGCTCTTGGTCGCTTAGTTTTGGATAGGGATAAGAGAAAATTTTATCAAAATCAGGACGACCACTGAAAAGATCTCCTTCTACCCATACATCACCAGCTCTTAAAGCAGTTTTTTCAGTATCTGAAATCGAGGGCAAAAGCCCTTTGGCCTTTAATAAATTAAAGAGTGGTTTTGTAAAGTACTTTACCCTTGTGTTTTTTAAAACACTCATAATACACCTCCATAAAAGGTTTTCTTTTTATATGCCATATCTAACAAAAGATCACATGGCGCAAATCTATCACCATAAGTGGCACGAAGTTCATTTAACTTTGTGATGATTTTGTCTATTCCAATTTCATCTGCATAACGCATCAAGCCACCTCGAAATGCTGGAAAACCAGTACCTAAAACCATTGCCATATCAAGATATCTTGCATTGTCCACGACCTCTTCTTCCAGACATCTAGAGGCTTCATTTATCATTGTTAAAAGTGCTCTATCACAGATGGTTTGTTCCTCTAGTTGGACATGTCCATTTTGGAGTGTTGCGATATCTATATTTATCTTTGGACTTGAACCTTGATAGTTGTAAAAACCGATACCATTTTTTTTACCAAGCCAGTTATGTTCAACCATTTGCTGCATGATTTTACTTTCAGATATTCGTTCACCATAGGCTTCGTGTAAGATAACAGAGACTTTAGCTCCGATATCTACACCCACGGTATCGATAAGTGTAAAAGGTCCCATAGGCATACCAAAGTTTAAAAATGTTTTATCTATCGTTTTAATGTCTCCTCCCTCTTCAAACATCAATGTGGCTTCTTTCAAATATGGAAAAAGGATACGATTGACTAAAAATCCTGCAGACTCTTTGACTTTTATCGGAGTTTTCCCCATCTGTTTGCTAAGTTTTACTACTGTTGCGATCGTCTCATCATCTGTTTTCTCTCCAGCGATAATTTCCACCAAGGGCATACGTTCAACAGGATTAAAAAAATGCATTCCGACAAACTTTTTTGGATGTTTTAACTCTTCTGCTAAGTCGCTGATAGAGATAGAAGAGGTATTGGTTGTGATAATGGTTTCAGGCATTAAAACTTTTTCAAATTCAGAATATATTTTTTGTTTGAGTGTGATATCTTCACTTACTGCTTCAAGTAAAAAGTCACAATTTTGAAAGCCAAGATACTCTGTAGCAGAAGTGATTTTATCCATTTTTAGTGCCACTTCACGCTCATTTAAACGACCTCTTTTTTTGATACCTTCATAGATTTTTCGTATTTTGACTATCGCTTTAGCAGCACTTTTATGGCTCCTTACTTTCAGACGTACATCGATATCTTGATTGTTTAAAGCCCAAGCAATACCACTTCCCATTGTACCTGTTCCTACAATGGCACTTTGATTTATCTCTTTTGGTTTGGTTTTACTGAAAGTCTCATGCTTAAGTCCTTCAGAGATAAAAAAGAGTTCGATGAGGTTTTTTGAGATGGGAGTAAGGGCGAGTTTGGTAACAGCCTCTCTTTCTATCTTTAATCCTTCTTGGAGTGGTTTTCCAAAACTCTTTTGAATGACATCTATAACACTTAGAGGTGCAGGGTAATGTCCAGCAGTTTTTTCTATAACTTGTTTTTTAGCCATATTTCCAATAACTACTCTGATAGGATAAATTTTTTCATACCAGTGCAGACCTTTTCGGTTTGTCTGTATTTTTTTATCTAACGTTCCAGCCAATATCTCTTGGGAAAATTCCTCTTTTTTAAACTCTAAATATCCTTTGGGTACACAAGCATCTACCAAACCTAATTTCAATGCTTTTTCTCCTTTGAGTAGTTTACTTCCTACGATAAGTTCAATTGCTTTGGCATAACCTACTAATTGATAAAGTCTCTGTGTTCCACCAAATCCTGGTAAAATTCCTAGTTTCACTTCTGGTAATCCTATGCGTGTATGAGGATGACTGGTCGCAATGCGATAGGTACAGCCAAGACTCATCTCCAAACCTCCACCTAGACATGCACCATCAATCATCGCAATCGTAGGAAATGGCAGATTTTCAAGTTTTGTAAAAATATCCTGTCCATTTTTAACAAAGGTATCGATCTGTTTTTGATTGTCTGCTGCTTTTATCTCATTGATATCTGCACCAGCGATAAAGATATCTTCTTTGGAACTTTCGATAAAAAGAGCTTTGAACTCACTGTTTTGAGAGAGTACGTCCAACTGTGTATCAAACTCTTTCAGCGCTTGGTTTGTAAAGAGATTTACAGTGCTTTTAGGGGTATTGAATTTTAATGTACCAATACCTTGTTTGTCCATTTTAAATTTAAAATATTTCATTACTCTACCTCCAAAAGAAGTGCTGCCCCTTGACCTCCACCAATACATAGTGTTGCCAAACCTGTTTGTAGTTGATGATTTCTAAGCTCATGAAGAAGTGTAAGTACAAGTCGTGTGCCTGTCATCCCTACAGGATGTCCTAAAGCAATTGCTCCACCGTTGACATTTAAAATCTTTGGATCTATTTTTCCTACAGCTTGCGTAGCACCAAAATGTGTTTTTGCAAATGTTTTAGAAGCAAATGCCTTTTGACAAGCGATAACTTGAGCTGCAAAAGCTTCATTGATTTCAACTAAGTCAATGTCTTTCATCTCAAGTCCTGTTTTTGCAAAAAGCTTATGTGTTGCAAAAACGGGACCAAGCCCCATGCGTTTTGGATCTAGTCCTGTATACTCATAGGCTCTTAAATATCCAAGCGGTGTAAGCCCTCTTTTTTTGGCTTCACTCTCACTCATGACGATAACAGCTGCTGCTGCATCAGTGATTTGAGAAGAGTTCCCCGCTGTTACAGTTCCATTTTTTTTATCAAAAAATGGTCTTAATTTGGCTAGTTTTTCAAGTGTTTGACCTTGGCGAATGCCATCATCAAAATCAAGAAATTGCCCAGAGTGTTCATCATAAGTGATTGCCATACTCTCTTGTGCGAACCTTCCACTTTTCATCGCTTCTTCAGCCTTTTGATGACTTTTTAAAGCAAATTTATCTTGTGTTTCTCGAGCGATTCCAAAATCCCTTGCTAATACTTCTGCCGTAGAACCCATCAAAAGCCCACTCACAGGATCTGTAAGCCCAGACATAAGCCCTACGATAGGTTTTAAAAATGCTGGACGAAACCCAAAGAGTGCACGAACACGATCAAGTGCTGTTTTTGATTTTGAGAGTTGGGTAAATAGGGTTGTCATCTTTTTACTGTAAACAAGAGGAATATTACTCATCGATTCGACGCCACCACAAAGATAAACCTTACCTTCTTTGGCATGTATCTTGGCAGTTGCTGTCGTGATAGATTCCATCCCTGAAGCACAGTTTCTATGTACTGTCACAGCAGGAGTGGACTCAGGAAAACCTGCACGAAGTGCGATAACCCTTGCGATATTTGCCGCATGGATAGGTTGTGCAACATTTCCGATAATTACTTCATCTATATCACTAAATGTCAAAGGAGAGCGCATCATCACTTCACGAATGAGCTTACTTCCAAGGGTGTCAGCTTGTAGGGTTTTAAACTTTTCACCTGCTTTTGCCATAGGCGTTCTCAGTCCTGATATGATGGCAATACGTTCATTTTTCATAAGTGACCTCCAGTTAAAAGGATCGCTATGAAAAAGAGAACTAGATAGAAATCCTTTTTGTTAATCGTTTATGGAAGTATATGGGGATTGTGTGTAGTGGGTGTTTAGGGGTTAGTTTACAACGCGCCCCTAAATGCTTGGTCTAAGATGGAAGCTTTTAGTGCTATGAGGCTGTCCATCTTCTCTTTTTGGATCTGTTTTAGTTTTTCTGTTTTTTGTGAGATGGAATCTAGGTAGGTTACTGTTTTTTGTTGGGTTTTTAGAGGTGGTAGTGGTAAGAGCAATGTATTAACATCTGTTTGATTTATACTACATTGATTAACCGCTCGTTTTGCTTTTTTAGAAATTTGATTTTTTATACTAGCAGATTGTAAAATATACACTACATACATTGAATCAATATTATTTTTAACAGATATTTTCATCATATTAGATTCAAATACCATTGGTTCCATTTGTTTACCAACAAAAGCACATTTCCCCAAATATTCAATACTATTGACTCTATTTATTATAATATCATTCTCATTTAAAAGATATTTATTAATCTCATCATTGTTAAGTGATAATCGTTTGATACCAAAATCATTTACTTTGCCATGATAAAAGTTATCTATCCTTAAAATATATGTACCATTTTCATTGTAGTAGTCTTTATGTTTATATAATCCATTTTGTATTTTATTATTTTTTACAATAGTAGAAAAACTACTCAAACCATACTTCTCCTCCAACTCTCCAAAAACTTTATTTAAAACACTTCCCATAAAGAGGTCAGCTTCATCCATGTTTTTTTGATGTAAGGCTATGGCATAATCAATTTTTTTAAAAAGAGTATCCAATTTAGAAACTATTCTTTGTTGTTCTGGGAGTGGAGGGAGCGGGATATCTAAATTTTTTATCTTTTGTTTGTTAAGTGTTTTACCTTTAACAGCATTATCAACTTCTTTTTCTAAATCAATAACTCCAATGGAATAATTTAAAAAATATTTATCTAAAACAGAATTATCTTTGATTGGTAGAGAGGCAATCGCTTCATTTGTATATAAGTCACAATCAGCAAATGCTGTTCTTCCTAATGTTAGTTTAAAACTCATTAGTAGAGTGCCTTTTTTTATTATCTTGATATTTGAGTTTTTTATTGCTTCATCGGTGATCATCTCATTTGATTTTGAGATGTAAGTATTTTTTAAATCTCGGATAGATAACCAAATTTTGTCACCTAAAAAGAACTCTTTTTTTGAGCGTGTAGGTGTTTTACCAATATTTACTTCAGTAAGTTCATCTAACTTTTTCCATTCCCACTCCTTAGGAAGTTCATACAATTCACTCATCGATATCTTTTCCCACCAAAATAGCTTCGATTTCATCCATCAAGTCATTGATCTCTCTATTATTATCTTTGATATTTTCAACCAACTCTATCGGTGATTTATGCTCAATTACTTCGATATTGTTCGGGTTTTTAGCAGATATGTCAAACTCTTTGATATCGTTGATATTGACAATCCATGAGTTATCCGTGAGGGTTCTTTTCTCCCACACTTCCAAAAACTCTTTGAAGTGTTCATATTGTATAGGTTTGTTTTTGGTGAGTTTATAAGGAGGGTTTACTTCATAGTAAAATATATCTGAAGTCGCGCCATTTCTATCAAAGAAGAGTACATTTGTTTTCACACCGCTGTAGGGTAAAAATATACCTGCTGGAAGGCTCAGTATCGTATGCACATTGAAACGCTCCAACAGCTCTTGTTTGACGGCTTGAAATGCTTTGTTTGTTTGAAACAAAACACCTTCTGGGATGACGACACCACATCTACCATTTAGCTTGAGATGGTTCATCATATGTTGTAAGAAAAGTAACTCTGTTGCATTTGATTTGATAGTGAAGTTTTGTTGGATACTGTCGTTTTCTTTTCCACCAAATGGAGGATTTGCCAAAATGCAGTCATATCTATCTTTCTCTTCGAGTCCTCGTATGTCACGTGTGAGGGTATTGGTCTTTGATATGTTTGGGGATTCGATGCCATGGAGTATCATGTTCATCACACCCATGACATAAGAGAGCGGTGTTTTTTCATTGCCAAAAAAAGTATCTTCGTTTAAAAACTTTAGCTGTGAAGTGGACAGTTCTCGCTGTCTGTTTTCTGTCACGTCTTCATATCGAACATGGTTATAAGCCTCTATCAAAAATCCACAACTTCCCACGGCTGGGTCATAAATAGTCTGTTCTATTTTTGGATTGACAACATCGACGATGGTTTTGATAAGTGGACGAGGGGTATAAAATTCACCACTGTTACCACCATCACTACCCATATCTTTGAGTAGTTTTTCATAGACCAGTGAGAGTTGAAAGAGATCAGCTTGGTTATGAAAATCCATAGCGTCGATGATATCTAACACTTCACGAAGTGTATGTCCATTTGCGATACGGTTATCCAAAAACTCAAAAATTGCGCCGATCTTATATTTGATAGATTTTGCATCTGCGGTAATTGACTTGAACCCTTTGAGATAAGGAAATAGCTCTTTATTTGTAAACTCCAAAAGATCTTCGCCACTTTTGGCATTGATAAGGTCAATCTTCCCATCTTTTTTAGGACAAGCCCAAGCACTCCATTTGAACTTATCATCAAGTATGTAAGTATACTCTTGTCCATTTAAAAGTGCTTCATCTGCTTTGGTATCTTCTAAATCACTAAGAAATTTTAGAAAAAGTATCCATGATATTTGCTCTGTATACATCATCGCACCGCTGATACCATCATCACGACGGAGGATATCTGTTATTCTGTTTATCTTGCTTTCCAAGTTCTGCCTTTTTTATATGGGTAAATTTTGCTGTTTTTTACCTATGTTTCTAATATATGGGTAAATTATCGGGTTTTTTACCCATAGCATGAAACCTATGTTATAAAAATCAATAAATTATAACATAGGTTTCATGCTATGTTAGATTATATACTCTTTTGCAACATAGAAAATAGTTCTTTATTTATAAAAAATTTACTATTTTTGATCTGAATACTCTCCATAACACCTATAGTTTCTAACTCTTTTAAATATCTTGATGCCGTTTGTCTTGTGACACCCAAACTATCTACCAAAAACTCTATCTTTGTATATGGATGCATAAACAAAATCTCTATTAAGTCTTTACTATATATCTTTGGAAGTTTGCCCTTTATCTCATCTTTCGTTTCATTCATGAGACTATGAATACCGTTGATAAGTTCTATCGTCTCAAGCGAGGTCTGTTCCACTCCATCCAACATATACAGTATCCACTCTTCCCACTTATCCTCAGTTCTGACCTCTTGCAATAGTCTATAATAATCAGCCTTATGGTTGATGATATAACGACTCATATAAAGTATAGGAATATCTAGTAAATCTTTTAGGATGAGATACAAGATATTGATAATCCTACCTGTTCGCCCATTGCCATCATAAAAAGGGTGAATAGTTTCAAACTGATAATGGATGATAGCCATGTTTATTAGTGGGTCTATGTCATTTGGTTCATTGATATATTGTTCAATATTATCCAATAAATCTTGTATCACTTGATAGTCTTGAGGTGGAGTAAATACTACTTCACCAGTCTTTGCATTTTTTAGAACCGTACCGCTTTGTTTTCTCACACCTGCATCATTTTGTTCTAGTTCTTGCTGGATATCAATGATGTATTTCTTCAGTAGCAACTTATTTTCTTTGATTAAATCAAACCCTTTTAAAAGTGCTTGTTGATAGTTTTGAACTTCTTTAGTTTCATTTGTAACACTAGATATATCCAAACTAGCACGGTAAAGCTCATCATGAGTTGTGATAATGTTTTCTATTTCGCTACTATCTTTTGCTTCTTGTAAGACTAGAGAGTTTATAAGGATAGTACTATTTGGTATGATTTTAGCCACACCATTTAGTTTTGCTAAAGCACGATTTGCACTTATCGCTTTTTTGAGAACTTTTGTTGTTTCTATGGTATGTTTTAGGGGTAAGTTTTTTGGAGTGAATGTTGTCATATTAATCCTTTATAAGTCCTAAACTTGAATCCTTTTCCCATCTAGATTCAACTAAATATTTTTGATACCACTCATCATTACTATAAAAATGATCAACAATTATAACTTGTATAGTTGACAAAATAGATTTATTATTAGCATCTTTGATAAATTTAATAATGGACTTATATATTTTTTCAACCTCTTCAATATCACCTGTACCCATTTTAAAATCTTCTTCTTTTGGAAAATAGACTTGACTAGGTTGATCAAGGAAAATAAATGATGGTAAGATTGACGAGTTT
Source organism: Campylobacterales bacterium (assembly GCA_016744895.1). Lineage (GTDB taxonomy): Bacteria > Campylobacterota > Campylobacteria > Campylobacterales > QNZT01 > SZUA-1433. The sequence goes on from JADGDK010000048.1 coordinate 17,116, forward strand.
TTCAAAAGTATGTATTTATGTAGTCCTAGAAAAATTGATAAATGAAAAGACAAATGATTCTCTGCACTACCCATTTCAGATATATAAAATATACCTTTATCATCACTTTGTTGATATGCATTAACTTCTTTAATATCAAATTTTATATTGGGAACACCATAATCATCACTATGAAACTGTAAAGTTTTTAACATATCTGTTGAGTAATTCCCAATAAGATATTCTGCTTCTTGTCTTTTCTTCTTTATATCTACTTTTTTTAACTCTTTTTCTATATTTTCAAGTTCCTCTTTCAGTTTTACAAGTTCTTCTTCATCTAGTATGCTATCTTCATAATTTTGTATTTGTTTTATGTTTTGTTTAATAACCCCTTTTAACTCAAACAATAGTTTTTTTTTATCTTCTATATTTTGTATTTCTTTTATATCTTTTTTTAAATCGTAAAAAAGATTCAATAACCCTTTTAAGGTCTTTTTTTCATCATGTAACTTAGTCTTAACTTCTAGTTCTTTTTCTCTTAAAAGATCTTTATTATAGTGGTTCAAAAAATCTTTTTCTTCCAATATCTTTTTCTTTGCATTATTGAAAGCTTCAAATTTATCTTTTGTTTTAGAATTACATATTGGACATGTATCATGATAATTACCACTATCTATGAAGGTTGATAACTGAAGGTTTGCAGTATCAATATGTTTTATTTGATTGTTTATATTTGAATGCTCAACTTTTAATTGTTCTACAATCCTACTTTGACTATTTAATGAAGATTCTATTTCATCATATTTTTTTACAATATCACTATCTATATTGTATTCTAAAGAAAAATTATCTAAGCTTTTAAAATCTAATAGAGTTGATTTCTCTAAAGTATCCACATCAATATTTCTATTTAGATGAGCATATAGTCTATGATAGTTACTTCGCAAATTAATGTATTCGTTTTTAATCTCTTCTTCATATAAATTTTGACGGTTTTCTATACTTTTAATTTCTTTAATAAGCATATTTTTTCTATTTACCTTATTATATATATCAAAATCTACTAATCCTAAAAAGAGTTCAAAGTCTCTTTTAATACCTTTTACTTTATTCCCTCTATCCATCTGATAAAATAAATGATTTTTATTTTTTATTGTGTCTTGAACTTGAAACATGAAAGGTGGCATATTTCTAATGGTCGGTCTCACCATTTCTTTACCATCTTGCCTTGTTTTTGGTG
>JADGDK010000049.1 GCA_016744895.1 Campylobacterales bacterium
ACTTACAATAGTTATTTAAAAGAGTGCTATAGCACTCTTTTAAACTAAAACAATTTCCAAAACCTCTTCAATTCTTTTAACCCCTACAATTTCCATTGATGCTTTGACTACATCTGGAATATCCTCTAAATCTTTATCATAGTTTTTCATAGGAATAATTGCTGTTTTTATTTTAGCTTTATACGCAGCTATCAATTTTTCTTTTAATCCTCCTATTGGAAGGACTTTACCACTTAGTGTGACTTCTCCAGTCATTGCAACATCAGCTCTTACTTTTTTATCAGAGTAGATTGAAGCGATAGCTGTTGCCATGGCAATTCCTGCACTTGGTCCATCTTTTGGTGTAGCACCTTCTGGGACATGGACGTGCAGGTCAAAACGTCGATAAATTTCATTTGCTTTTGGTATATGTTTTTCTTCTTTTTCATTTTTATTTTTAGGAATTAATGCTTCATTGATTTTAAGCTTATCTTCATCAATCAGTACTTTTACAACACTTTGTGCAATATTAACAGACTCTTTCATTACATTTCCAAGACTTCCAGTAAGCTGTAATGCTCCTTTTCCTTCAATTTTAATAACTTCAATTTTTAATACATCACCACCAACACTTGTCCATGCAAGACCATTGACAATACCGATAGCATCTTTTTTATCTTTTTCATCGATAGAAAAAACTTCCTTATCTAAAAATTCATTAATATTTTTTGTGGTAACGGAAACTTTGAGTATTGAGCTATCTTCTAGAATTATTTTAGCAACTTTTCGAAGTACCTCTGCAACTTTTCGTCGTAGATTTCTTACACCTGCTTCTCTAGTATAGTTTGAAATGAGAAGTTCTAGTGCTCCTTTGTTAATATTAAATTCGGCATTTTTAAGTCCATGCTTTTTTAACTCTTGAGGAATAAGATATTTTTTTGCAATTTGATATTTTTCATCAGGGGTATATGAACTTACAAATATAAACTCCATACGATCTCTGAGTGGAGCAGGGATATAACCTACTTCATTTGCCGTAGCGATAAAGATAACACGGCTAAGGTCTAAATTAAAATTGAGATAATAGTCTCTAAATTCTTTATTTTGTTCTGGATCCAAGATCTCTAAGAGTACTGCAGTAGGATCGCCTCTTTGGCTTCTAGCAACTTTGTCTATCTCATCTAATACAACTACGGGATCCATCTCTTTGGCTTCTATAAGACCTTGTACTACACGTCCAGGCATTGCACCTATATATGTTCGTCTATGTCCTCTTAGTTCGTTTACATCTTCCAGCCCACCTAGAGCAACACGGATTAGTTTACGCTTGAGTGCTTTTGCAATAGAATTTGCTAAAGAGGTTTTACCTACACCAGGAGGGCCTGCAAAACAAAGAATTTCTCCACGACTATCTTGGTCTTTGATGCCTCGTTTTTCTTTGAGTTCTTTGACCGCAAAATACTCTTCAATTCGTTCTTTAGGTTTTTCAAGTGAATAGTGATCTGAGTCAAGTTGTTTTTTAACTTGGTGGATATCTAGTTTTTTCTTTGAAAACTTTCCAAATGGAATTTCTAATACCCAGTCAAGATAACCTTGTATTATATTTGCATCAGCAGAATCAGGATGCATGCGTGCAAATCTATCAATTTGTTTATTGACTTCTTTATGTGCATCAGCATCCATAAATGGTTTTTTATCTTCAAGTTTTTGGCGATACTCTTCTATCTCTTCATCTCTTTGTGTATCATCACCTAATTCTTGCTGTATTTGTTTTAATTGCTCTTTGAGAAAATACTCTTTATTGACTTTTTCAATTCTAGAGTGTACTTTAGACTTGATCTCTCTTTGTAGTTTAGCTGCATTAACTTCTTCAGTAATATATTCGATTAGTGTAAAAAGTCGCTCTTCAAGATTTTTATTGGTAAAAAGGTTGAAAGCTTGCTCTTTTTTGAGTTTAATTGTACTTGCTATCAGATCAACAATACGGTTTGGTTCGTGGTTTTCTTCAATTGTTTTCAAAAGATCAGGTGGAAAAAGTTCACTTGTAGTTGAAAGTGTTCTCACTTTTTCTCTTAAAATCTCTAGTGTTGCATTGACCTTAAGTTCATTGTGTGATTGCATTTCGATTGTACCTATAACCGCTGTTAGTGGATTGGTACTTGTATGCTCTAAAATTTCACCTTTTGCAAGTCCTTGAAAAAGGATTTTAATCCTACCATCAGGAAGTGTCACTTTTCGCATTACTGAACCAATAACTCCGGCATTATGTACGAAATCAAAATCCCTTTCTCCTTGATGATCCTCACGTACAGGTACTACAAGCACTAAAGAGTTATCCTCTAATGCTAAATTTGCTGCATCAATATTTTGTTGATCTGTTAAGAAAATTGGTGAAATCATAAATGGATATAAAAATAGATCATCCTCAACGATTACCGGTAAATTTGCGGGAAAATCCCCATAATTACTTAATTGCATATATTATTCCCCTCTGCCTATTTATTCAAAAATTTTACCAATGATACTTTGGTTTGATAAGTCAATCTCTGTATTTTTAAGCCATGAAGCCGAGATTTTATCTTCATAGATGTTTGCTGCTTTTTTCTTACCTGTCTTTTTATAAAGTGCTGCGATATCACGGTTGAGTGCTAGCTCTGCAAGATAAAGTTTTGTAAGCATTGTATGTACGAGTGGATTGTATGATGAAGTTGGAAATTTTTCTAGATAATTGTTTGCACCTATAATAGTATCAAGGATCAGTTTTTGATCTCGTTTTGCCTTTTTTAAAGCACTAAAATTAGACTTAAGACCTAGAAATTTTAGATACTCGATATTGGTGCTTTTGGCATATCTTTTGATATACGTATCGATATAAAAACGTGCCATAATGTGTTCATCTTCGTCACTATGTGCCCGAGCTAATGTCATAAGGGCAGATTCTAAAAGTGGGGATGCGACATGTTCACTTGAGAGTGAAGTATATGCATCATCTGCTTTATCAAGTTGACCACTTCTGATATATTTGATAATTTTTTCATACCAAAAAGCTGCTGGTTGATTGAAATTTTCATTTTCTGTTTTGACTTTATCTGCACAGCCTATGAAAAATAGTAGTGTAAATAGTAGAGGTGCTAAGATTTTTAAGTGCATTAATTTGCTCCATTTTTTGTTTAAAATATAAGATCATTTTAGCGAAGTTATTGTTAAAATAGCCGATATTAGATACAATTGAGTTAAAGGATTTATGAATGAAAATTAAAATAGTTGCACCGATATTTGGTTTTGATGATATTGGTGAAGTCATGTTTGAAGAGATTGATGATTTTTTCTCAAAGATTGAAAATGGAGATGTTGCTTTTACTCTAATTAACCCTGCAAAATTAAGAGAATATAGTTTTGAAATACCATCTTTTTATAAAGAACTCTTAAAACTTGAGTCAATTGAAGATGTGGTTGTTTACAATATTGTGATCATTTCATCAGAGATAGAAAAATCAAAAATAAACTTTGCCGCACCTATAATTATAAATAAAAAAGAAAAAATATTAGTACAAATTGCTTTGGATGAGACTAAGTATAAAGAGTTTGGTATAGCAGAATCAATTTCGGAGTATTTATGAAATTAACTTTTATTGGTGCTGGTAATATGGCAGAAGCGATCATAGCAGGCACACATGAGAGATATGAAGTTGAAGTGGTTGCTAGAGATGAAAAAAAACTAGAATTGTTGAAATCAAAATACAATATTACTACTATCAAACTTGATGATAATTTTGATATAGAGGGTAAAAATCTTCTACTTTGTGTAAAACCTTATGCTCTTGATGATATTGCAAAAAAATTCATAGGTAGTGCAAAAACATTATTATCAGTTCTAGCAGGGAGTTCTTTAGAAACTCTAAGAACTGCGGTTACAGCTGAACACTATGTAAGGGTGATGCCTAACCTTGCTGCTGCTTATGGAAAATCTATGAGTACGCTTTGTGGAGATGAAGCTTTTAAAAAAGAGGCAATTGATATTTGTGAGAGTTTTGGAATGGCCTTATGGTTAGGAAGTGAAAAAGAGATTGATATTGCAACTGGTGTTGCTGGAAGTGGTCCGGCTTTTTTAGCTTTAGTTGCTGAAGCTTTAAGTGATGGTGCTGTAAAAGAGGGACTTAAACGTGAAGATGCCAATGTTTTAGTTCGTGGATTATTTGAGGGCTTTGCACCTTTATTAAATGCAAGTCATCCAGCCCTTTTAAAAGATGCTGTTATGAGTCCAGGTGGTACAACTGCTGCTGGGTATTCAGCACTTGAAGAGGGAAAAGTAAGAGATGGTTTTATAAAAGCAGTCACAAAAGCTTATCAAAGAGCAAAAGGAAATGGATAAAAGAAGCGAATTTTCTTCGCTTCTAAAAAGTGCTAACTTTTGTTTTTGAAGTCCATGATCATAGCATAAGCTTCATCTTTAAGTTTTAATTTTTCTTTTTTAAGTGTTTCAAGCTCCATCTGATCCATATGTGCTCTTCCTGCATCAATGTTATTGATAGTGTCATCTAACTCATTATGTTTTTCAAAGATTTTTGCAAAGTGTGCATTTTCTGTTTTTAAAGCAGTAATTTCTTCTCTATATTCGTGTAACATGTTTAATCCTTATTTTTCTGTTTCAGATTATAGTTTAACATTTAAGTTCTATAATCTGCATTAATTTTGACATATTCGTAACTTAAATCACAGCCGTAACTTGTAAATTTACCATCTCCTATACCAAGGGAGCATGAGATTTTAAATTGATCTTGTTTCATGATTTTAAATGCTTTTTGTTCTGTTTCTTCATCAAGTGAAGGTTTTTCTTTTGAGTAAATTAAAAGATCATCATATTTAATTACTAAAGTCTCTTCTGAACACGTTATGCCACTTGCTCCAATAGTAGAAGCAATTCTTCCCCAGTTAGGATCTTCACCAAAAAGGGCTGTTTTTACAAGAAGAGAATTACTGAGTGCGGCACTTGCAATTTTAGCTTCATTTGTATCTTTTGCACCAGTGACTTCAAATGCTACTACTTTATTGGAACCTTCACCATCTTTTAAAATCATAAGGGCTAACTCTTTTGTGAGCCTGTTTAAGGCTGTTTTAAAAGCCTCTTTTTCATATACACCACTTTTTTTGTTTGCCATCAACATGAGCGTATCATTTGTAGAAGTATCGCCATCAACACTTATGGTATTAAAAGATTGATTTGTTGCTTCATTTAAAAGTTTATCCATATCTGCTTTTGGGATATTCGCATCAGTAGTTACAAAACAAAGCATAGTAGCCATGGCTGGGTTTATCATGCCAGCTCCTTTGCAGATTGCAGCGATGTTAAAACTTTCTCCATTTTCAAGTGATACTTTAAAGCAAAGCTCTTTTTCAAAGCTATCTGTAGTCATAATTGCACGTGAACATTTATAGGAATTTTTTGCATCATAGTTAAACATATCAAATGCACTTTTGATAAGGTCATTTTTTAAACGATACCCGATCACTCCAGTGGAACTCATGATAGGATTGGTGACTTTTATTTTCTGATTAAGTGTTTTTAAAATATCTTCAATATCTTTGATACCTTCAGCCCCAGTCATTGCATTTGCATTTTTTGCATTTATAAGGATAAAGTCACTTTGAAAATCTTTTGGATATTGTTGAAAATGTTTAATGGGTGCCGCTGCAAAACGATTTGTTGTAAAAACAGCACTTATATCAGAAAGTACATCACTTCTAATAAAAGCAACATCTCCATCAATATCTGAAGTTCCAGAATTCGCTGGATTTGTCTTCATCCCGACATTAACACCATCACAAAAAAAGCCCTCTACATTGGCTAGACCACCTTTTAGTGGTAAAATTTTAAACATATTGCATCTCTCTTGGTTTTTCTTTTTTTCTTGCTATTTTTTTAGCTTGACGAATACTATCTCCACTGCCAATCAGCATGATTTTACTTCCTTGCAAGACAAGTTGTTCTGGATCTGGCATAGGAATAAATTTATCTTTTTCATCCCTCAAACCCACTACATTAACTGTAACAAAATCAGGGAGGTTTATCTCTTTAAGTTTTTTAAATATCATCCATGAATAGCTTGGAATATGTACTTCTTCAATATCCAAAGGGGTATCTTTTTTATATAAAAAGTCTTCTAAAATATTTTCCATTTCTGGTCTTTGACTTACAGCAGAAAGGCGCTGTGCCATCAATTTTGTTGGTGAAACAACACTGTCAGCTCCAAGCTTTTTAAGTTTTTCAATATCACTCAAACTTCCTGCATTGGTCATCACAAAATAAGGGCGTCTTCGTTTGATTTCTTTTTCATATAATCTTACCGAAGCGATTACTGCAATATTATCCGCAATATTATTTGAAAGGGTAATAACACCTTTTGCACTAGAGAGATGTGATTTTATAATCGCTAACTCCGTGTGTGGTTCTTCTTGTATAAAGTAAGGGTAATTATGTTTTTTTGCCTCTTCTTCTAAGTTTGGACTTGGATCAATAACTACAAATGGAATATGATTTTCACGAAACTGTTTGGTAAGTTGTATCGTATAATCATTATGATTACAGATTACATAGTGATTTTTGAGTCTTGCTATATTGTATAACATGTTTCTCTCCTTTATAATACCTATAAGGTCACCCTTGTTTAAAACTTCTACTAATATACCTACTGAAAAAGAGAAGACTCCAAATCCTAATATGATTAAAGTAATGGTAAATATTCTTCCAGCATCAGAGAGAGTTTGAATTTCTCCAAAACCAACAGTTGTAAATGTGATACCTGTTTGAAAGATAGCATCCATCAATTCAAAATCATCGATCATAATATAACCCACTGTTCCAACAAGCATCATCATAACAGTAAGTATGAGAGGAAGTCTAAAAGGGGCTAATTGGGTATAAAGTTCAGTGTTTAAATTAATATGAGGTTTTGTAGATTTACGCCAGTTGAGGGTTTTTTTGACATTATCAACGATTTTCATTTTAATGCCTCCTTTTTTATAGGCAGTGCCCATAAAAAACAGCTCTCACTAAAGTTTTGACCTTGGTGAGAGTTTTTCATTATAATCTTTTCTGATTATTTTATGCGGTCTATGAGTTTTTTCTCATTGTTCTAAGTTCTTTTGCACAAACTTTGATTTTTTTAGTTGTACCATCTTCTAAAGTTACTCTTACAGTTCTAAGATTTGGTAAAAATCTTCTTTTTGTTTTGTTTTGTGCGTGACTTACATTGTTTCCTGCCATCGGACCTTTGCCGCTAACTGCGCATTTTCTTGCCATTGTATTTCCTTGAATTTATAAAAATTTTGTCGGTGATATTATCTAATAATATCTTAATAGATGCTTTAAATATATAGCCACTCTGTTGAAGAGGATCTAGCCTCAGTATAGATAACTGGAATTACTTCCAGTTATTGTATTTAATGAAATAAAACTGAACCTAGTCTTAACATATTTGAACCACATTTGACTGCTATCTCAAAGTCTCCACTCATTCCCATTGAACAATATTTTGCACCTTCACTTTGAAGTTTATCAAAAATTTCATAGGTAGTTTCAAAACTTTTTCGAACTTCATCTTTATCTTCACTATGTGCTCCAATACTCATGACACCTTTTATAGTAACATTTTGAAGCTCATTTTTGATTTTGAGATACTCTTTTATTGCATCTTTAGGATCTATGCCTGCTTTGCTCTCTTCATAAGCACTATTAATTTGAAGTAAGATATTTTGTTTTTTACCTTTTACTGCAGCTTTTTTATCAATTTCTTGTGCCATTTCAAAGCTTTCACATGAGTGAATTAATGAAGGAGATAAATCTAGCAATGCATTGATTTTATTGTTTTGAACTCTTCCAATATAGTGCCATTCAAGTGGATAATTTTCTAAGTATTGGGCTTTAGTTTTAAAATCTTGAACACGATTTTCTCCAAAAGCGCGCTGTCCTACTTTATAAAAATCTTCAATCTCTTTACTGCCTACATATTTAGAAGCCGCAATAATTTTGATGATTTGATGTTCATTAGTCTCAAGTCGAATTGCTTCAATTCGATTCAAAACTTTATCAAAATTTTCTTCATATTTATGCATCATTAACCTCCTGCAATTAATCTAGCAATATCATTATAAGTTGTAAAAACCATAAGTGAGAGTAAAAGTATCCATCCTGCAACTGTCATATTATAAAAGACTTTTTCACTAGGTGTTTTTTTGGTGATCATTTCATAGAGATTAAACATGATATGCCCACCATCTAGTGCTGGGATTGGAAGTAAGTTTAAAATACCAAGGTTAACTGAAATTAGTGCGGCAAAGGCAAAAAGTGTTGCAATTCCCATTGCACTAGCTTTAGATGTAATATCAACGATGGATATAACACCACCCATTTGATCTGCAGGAACTACGCCTTGTATAAGTTTTTGAAGACTTTGTACAATGATTGTAGTTGCCCAAATTGTCTCATGATAGGCATACGTTAAAACTTCACCAATTGAGTGAAATTGCAGCGTTACAAATTCACCGCTTGGGGCAATTCCAATGAGTTTTTTCTGGATACTTTCTCCAAACATGGTTTTTGCTTCACTAATTTTTGGAGTAATTGTTAGATTTATAATTTTTTGTTCTCGTTGAATTTGAAGTGCTAATGCACCTTGTGAATTTTTGATAATATCACTTAAATCATTCCAAGTAGTGATTTTTTGTCCATTGATCATCAAAAGTTTATCTTTAGCTTGAATTCCAGCCATTTGTGCAGGTGAATTTTCACTTATACCACCAATAACTGGAGCCAATTTTTCAGCACCAATATATGCAATAGAGATATAGAGTAAAAATGCAAGAAGTATATTTGCAAAAGGACCTGCTAATAGTATGATGATTTTTTGCCAAGGTTTTTTTGACATATAACTGTCTGGATCATCACTTTTTTTGCTCAAATCAAAATCATCTTGACCCTTCATACGAACAAAACCGCCTAATAAAACAGGGTAAAAAGCGTAAGTGGTATCTCCCCACTTTTTCTTTACCCAAGGTTTTGTCACACCGATTGGCATTCCTAGTCCAAACTCAGTGACCGTCACCCCAAAATATCGAGCAGCTAAAAAGTGTCCCCACTCATGAAAAATTATCAGTGCTGAAAGCACTAGTAAAGAGGTTAAAATTCCCATTATTTAAAATATCCTTTTATATATTCTAGACCTGAATAAATTGTAAATGCTACAGCAATCCATAAAAGCTCAGTTGCGTATGGCCAGTCCATCATTAAAAAACCTACAGCAATCATTTGTGCCACAGTTTTAATTTTTCCAGAGAGGGTAGAGCTTACACTTTTACCTTCACTTGCTGCTTGGACTCTAAGACCCGTTATAAAAAATTCACGTGTTAGTATGATAAAAATTGCCCATGGGCTTGCACGATCTATAAAAACAAGTCCCAAGAATGCAGCTAACATAAGCATTTTATCTGCTAAGGGATCTAAAATTCCACCAAGCTTGGTTATTTGGTTCCAGCTTCTTGCTATAAATCCATCAAAAAAATCCGTAACACTTGCTACAACAAATATAAATGTTGCCATAAAATCAAGCCAAGTGATATGAATATCGGCAAAAAGAGCGTTATCTCTATCTACTAATAACCAAAACATCAAAGGTGCCAAGGCAATCCTAAGAAGTGCTAAGATATTAGGAAGATTTAATAACTTTAACATGCTGATTGAAATGATGTGCCTCCATCAATGACAAGCGTTTGTGCTGTAATCCATGAAGCTTCATCAGAACACAAAAATAGACATGCTCCTGCGATATCTTTAGGCGCACCCATACGATTTAGTGGAGAAAGTGAAGCTGTTTTGGCTTTAACCTCTTCATAGTTTGTAAAAGCTTTTAAGGCATCTGTATCGATTGGTCCACCGCTAACGGCATTGACTCTGATGCCCATATCTCCAAGCTCAGTTGCTGCATATTTGACCATGGTTTCAACAGCTGCTTTATTGGTACCATGGCCTGCATAATTGTCTATATAGGTAAGGTTTCCAGTTGAAGACATAGATATGATAGATCCACCTCCTACTTTTTCCATACGTTTAGCAGCCTCTTGTGAGCCAACAACAAATGCATTGACTGTTGCTGTATAAATATTATTAAGACCTCTAGGTCTTAATCTCATAAATTTTCCATAACCACCAACAACTGCACGACCATAAATCATAGCATTTGAGATAAAGTAATCCACTCTATCAAAATCTTCATCTACAAGTTTATACATATCTTTATAAGTTTCAGGCTCTAAAATATTAAGAGGATAGTATCGTGCTTTTATTTTATAAGTTGCTTCTAAATCATCTGCAATTTTTTTTGCTTCTTCTTCATTTGAGTTATAGGTAAAGGCAACATTACATCCATTTTGCGCAAATCTATATGCAATAGCTTTTCCTATACCTTTTGTAGCGCCACTTATTACTAATGTCTTACCTTGCATTAAAATCCCTTTATTTCATATTTTGACATAATTTCTTCTATCTTTTTCATGTTTTCACTGGATGGTGGAACAAGTGGCAGACGATACTCTAATGTTGGGATCAACCCTGCGATAAACATTGCTGCTTTAATTGGTATTGGATTACTTTCACAAAACATGATTTTATTGATTGGATAAAGCATATCATTGATCGCTTTTGATTTTTTAAATTCACCTTTAAGTGCAGTATGTACAAGTTCACTTTTTAGATCTGGTAAAAGGTTTGATGTTACAGAAGTGATACCCATGCCACCATTTGTCAATACTGGATAATCAATAGCATCATCTCCACATAAAAGCGCTAAATCTGCTCTATTTGAAAGAAGATCTATAGTTCTTTCAATAGATCCAGTAGCTTCTTTGATACCGTAAATGTTTGGTAAATCATCAAAGAGTCTAAATACAGTTTCAGGAAGTATATCAACACCAGTTCGTCCTGGAACATTGTATAACATCACGGGAATTTCTACAGAGTTTGCTATAGCTTTATAATGTTGATAAAGTCCTTCTTGTGAAGGTTTGTTATAATATGGACTTACAGAAAATATTGCATCTGCTCCACAATTTTGCGCATGACGAGCGATATCTACAGCTTCACTAGTAGCGTTGCTTCCCGCTCCTGCTAAGACTTTTGTATCTGTTCCTTTACACGTTGCTACGGCAATTTCAATACATCTTTTATGCTCTTCGGTATTGAGTGTGGCACTCTCACCTGTGGTTCCTACTGGACACACTGCATCTATGTTGTTCTTGATTTGTCTCGTTATCAGTTTTTCATAAGTAACTTCATCTAATTTTCCATCTTTAAATGGAGTGATTAGTGCTGTTGTTGCACCTGTTGGTCCTCTCATCTCTCTTCCTTTCTTAGTATTACTGTTGTTGAATTTTTTCTTGAGAAGTATCTATTTGCTACTTCTTTGATATCTTTTGGTGTTGTTGCTATAAGGTTTTTTTCATACTCAAGTAGAGGCTTTATATCCCCTCGAGCAAGATAACTTCCATAGAGGCTTACCAGTGAACTAGAGTTTTCCATTCCAAAAATAAAGTCTGATTTTGTGTTCAGTTTTACTTTGTCAAGTTCAGCGATAGTAACATCTTCCTTTTTGATAATTTCAATTTGTTTTAAAAGCTCTTTTTCTACCTCTTCAGCTTTGACTCCGGGGTTACATATTGCCATAAAAAGATAAATCCCTGGATCTTTATTTTCCATATTATAAGCATAAATAGAGTTGACTAATTTTTTTTCATCGATCAAAATTGAATTAAGACGGCTGCTTTTTCCACTACTTAAAAGTTCACTAAGTGCAGAGAGTGCAATTTGATCTTTATGTTGAAAGTTTGGAATATGATAGGCAATTGCTATAATCTCAACTTCACTCTCTTTTGCAATTTCTATGCGTTTTGCACCATCTTGTACAGGTTCAACCATATGCTTTTTCTTTGGAACTTCACTGTTTTTAATTGCTCCAAACTCTTTTTGTGCAGATTCAAAAACTGTTTCAGGTTTAATATCTCCTGCTACTACGATAATAGCATTTTGTGGTTGATAATACATCTTATGAAATGAACGAATATCTTCAATCGTCCAATTTTTGATATCATTTATAAATCCTATTGGTGTCCAGTGATAAGAGTGATACGTGTAAACGTTGTTAAAAAGTCTAAAGTACAGATAACCTGTTGGGTTATTGTCTGTTCTCCATCGTCTCTCTTCTAATACGACATCGCGTTCGGGTTGAAACTCTTCATCTTTAAGGTTTAGGTTTTGCATCAGATCTGCAAAAAGGTGTAGAGATTTTGAGAGATTATCTGATGAGCTTTTGATAAAGTATTGTGTATAGTCAAAACCGGTTGAAGCATTGTTAACGCCTCCAAAACCTTTAACAATAGTGTCAAATTCACCTGATTTTAGATTTTTGGTGGATTTAAAGTTTAAGTGTTCAAGCATATGTGCAATTCCACTTTTCCCCATAATCTCATCGCCACTGCCAACTTTATAAAATATATCTGTTGTGATAACATTTGATCCATTTTGCATTGGAATGACTACGACTTGAAGTCCATTTTCAAGTGTTTTTGTATAGTGTTTGGGTAACGCACTGCTCATGAGCACTCCTGCTGTTAAAATTAAAGTTAATAATATTTTATTCATTTTCTATCTGCTCCGATTACTTGGTTAATATGGGTATATCCATCTTTTTCCATCAGATCTAAAATCTCTTCATTGATTTTGGAAGCCAAAATTGGTCCTTCAAAAATCAATGCACTATAAGCTTGAACTAAACTAGCACCTGCTTTTAATCTTTTATATGCCTCTTCTCCATCACTAATACCTCCAACTGATATAAGCGCAGTTTTTCCATAAAATTCTTTTGCTAATGCTTCAAAAAGTATAAAACTTTTCTTTTTTAATACTGCTCCACTAATACCGCCAAAATCTTTTGGATTTGGAAGTAGGCTGTAGTCTATTGTAGTGTTCGTAGCGATGATACCTTTTGCACCGTGGTCAATTGCAATTTGGCAGATAGCGAGTGCATCTTCTACTTCAAGATCAGGTGCGATTTTTAAAAGTACAGGTTTATCAGTCATAGTTGTGGCAAGTTCAAAAATTGATTTGATAAATGTCTCATTTTGTAAATCTCTAAGTCCTGGTGTATTTGGTGACGAGATATTGATGATAATATAGTCTGAGATCTCTTTAAAACCGTCGATTAATATTTCATAATCTTTGAGTGCATTTTCACTTGTTGTATTTTTATTTTTCCCAATATTTGCACCAAGAGGAACAGAAAATGGATAGAGTTTTTTGATATTTTTTTGTGCATACTCTAATCCTTCATTATTAAATCCCATGGCATTTTGTAGTGAATTTTGTTCAGGAAATCTAAATAGTCTTGGTTTTTCATTGCCACTTTGAGGTTTTGGTGTTACGGTGCCAAACTCTATAAAACCAAATCCAATTGCTTCAAGTCCTTGGATCATTGTAGCATTCTTATCAAATCCTGCTGCTAATCCAACAGGGTTTGGAAAAGTGACTCCAAAGAGTTCTTGAGAAAGTTTTACATTTGTGTATTTATACTTTTTTGATACAACTTTTAATAAAAAAGGAGTGTAAGCTCCAATGTTTTTTAAAAGTGTTTCCACAACATGATGTGCTGATTCTGGTTCAAGTTTGTAAATAATTTTTTTAAGATCTTTATATTGCATGTGTACCTATCTTTCGGCTCTTATAAGAGCCGTAGTTTAATAGGAGATTATACTTTGTTTTTATTAATCTTTTGTATTTGAGAATAGATTTTTAATGATTTGTGAGATTTTATCTTGTTCATTACCTTGTGAAACGATATCTTTATCTGTAATGATACTTTTGTCCTTACAAATTTCATCATTTAGTTTATGAGGTATAATGTCTTTTTTTTCTTTCTTTTTTTTAGTTTTCTTTACGCTCTTCTTTTGAGGCTTTAGATCTGTTTGATCTCTATTTTGATTACTTTCGAGTTCTGCAATTCTGTGAATATTATCTTTGTAACTTATTTCAAACTCTTTGAGTTCTTCTACTCTTAGTATAAGTTTATTTTTTTCATTTTCAAGCTCTCTTAGTTCATTTTCTAAAATGTCTTTTTCATCATCACAAATTTTCTGTTCTTTTATTTGCTCCAAAAGTACGATATTTTCACCTTCTAAATCAGTAATTTTTGTGTGTAATATCGAGTTGTCTTTGTTATCATCTTGAGTGTTTGTCATCTCATTTTGTAAAACACTATATTGCTCTCTTACAGTGAGTATTTCCCTGTTTTTTGTATCAATTTTAGTTTCAAGAAGTGTGATTTGTGCTTGTTGTTCATCAAATTTTTCTTTTACTGCTAATATTTGATTTTGATGTTTCTCGTTGCGTAATAGACTTGAAAAAATCCATCCTATAACAAAACCAAGCAGTGATGCTGCAACCATACAGAAGATAATTTGGGTGATAATATTCATCATGATTTTTAATCCTTTTTAATTACTAAAATTTCTATTTCACTATCGTTAGAGTTTGTAATAGAAATAGTGTTTTTATCTTTTTTTTGTAAAACTTGAATATCTTTTTGTGAAACACCAAGCTTTGTTAAGTACCTTTTTGTACTATAAAATTTGTTACTTTTTTTATCTGATTCAATTCTCAGGTAACTAGATGGATTTTCTTGAAATTTACGAACAATCTTTTTTAATTTTTGTTTTTCAACTTGTGAGAGTTTACCAAGTCCCAAAAGTGTTTGATTTGCTAAAATTGTCTCTATAGAGAGTTTTTTAGGTTTTTCTAAAGGGATTCTTCGTTTTTTAGGAATTTTCTTTTTTTGAATGACCTGCTTTTTTATAGGTTTTTCTACTTTTATAGGTTGCTCATTTTTTTGTACCTCTTGAACCAGTGCTTTGTTGTAGGCTTCTTCGATATCTTTCTCTTCTTGTTCCACCAGTTGGATGACTTTTAGATAGTTATTATCAACTTTTTCTGTTTTGTTGATCTCTATAGCTTCAGTTATTTTTACTGGTTTCAGTTCCAAACTTTGATCAATGATTTCACTATCTGGAGCAGTAACCGTTTGAATACTTGGATGAAATTTATCAATATATTTCGCAATGCAAAATGCAGTTAAGAGTATGATAAATAGAACTCCTAACCACAGTACATTTTTGCTTTGCATCGCTACTCCTAAATATTGATAAACTTTAAAGGTAAATTTAAATTTCGCTGATATAATCAGTATACAATATAATTTTACTTTTGTAAACTATTTAGGGTAGAAATTTAGTAAGATGTTTCGAAATTACACTTTCTATTTTTTTAATACAATTATTTGATTTTATGTCAGAAGTTTTTATACTTGTTTCTCTTTAAAATAACGATTGAGTTATTTTATAACTCTTGTAACTTATAAATATATCTGTTTCCTATGCGCTATTTTTGAAATAAGTATAAGATGATTTTCTTGGTAAAAAATCACACGATAATCGCCAATTCTTAGTCTATATGCTCCATCAAACGGTGTCTTGAGCTTTTTTATTTTAGTTACGTTTGGATTTGAGGCATACTCTTCTATGCCATCAAGTATTTTAGAGGCTTCATGTTTGTCCAGTTTTTTTAACTGTTTTACTGCTTTTGGATCATATTCGATATTATAATCCAAGTTGATCTCTGACATCTTTGTGAGATACACTCTCTATCATACCCATTTTATACTCTTGGACAGTTGTTGTAACTGCATTGATGTCAATATAGTCTTGTAGTGCTTCACGGACTACTTGAGCTTTCTTTTTACCTGTTTCTTGAGCTAATAGAGAAAGTTCATCTATAAGGTTTTCTTCTAGTGTAATAGTCATCTTTTTAGTCATTCTTAAATTCTCCATTTTATATATTTACCATACTTTACCATATAGCTGTAAAAAAGTCAATGGATTTTTTAGGTTAAATAGAGTTTTACATAATGCAAATTGACTTTGCATTATGTAAATAGTTAGCGACAGATTTGCTGTACGGCTACATCTATCATCTTACTTCCGATGTTGTTTGTGCCTATGCTTATCTCTTTTGTGTTGTTGTTGATGGTGATTACTGCACTGTTTGCATTGGTGCAGATGATCTCATGTGACTCTTGTATGCCGTCGTTGCCGAGGTATCTTATCTCTTTTTCTAACTCCTCTGCGTTTAGGAGAGTTAGGGTTAGAAGAGATATTATTGTTATTTTTTTCATGGTTTTCCTTTATTCTTTACGTTTTTGGCTTTTGTTGGTAGGACTAAGTTTCATTAAATACATTTTTGTTGACCATGCTTTTTGTAAATTGTCTAAATCTTTTGATAGTTCAGTTGCACCATCACTAACTGATTTAGATAAGCCATGTGCTAAATCTAAAGTATCAACAATGAGATTTTTACTACCTTTATATGTTTCTGCATTTTTAGGATCTTCAATAAAATCATCAATCATTACATCTGTACCTCCTTTAAAAGCATTTACTATGCCACCTATCGCAGCTTGTGGTAATTCAATTAACATTTTTGAAGTACCTAATAATTTTCCATCTTTTTTATAATTTTCTACTATTTTTTCTGATGGTTTTCTAATAGCTTCATTATAAGAACCTTGTACCCATTTACCAGTAGTTGTTTTGGTTTCCCATTGTCCAGTTCCATTAGTTCCTGTCATAATACCACCAGGTAGCAACTCAAAATATGCATTTGCATATTTTTGAGTTGCTTCAGGCGATGGCATAATATTTGTGAGAAAATCATAAGCTTTAGTATACCCACTAACATCCACAAAATTAACCCCATCCCCTTCATTATAAATATACCTATTCAAACTAGCAGGACTACCAACACCACCTCTCTTAACATCCGCCTGTGTCCATCTATCCAACTCAGGAGAGTAGTATCTCGCTCTCACATAGTAAAGACTTTCACTGTCACTCATAATCCCATACTTACCAAGTGAAGTAAATAGATTGTCCCTTTCACCTGTTTGTCCTATCAATTTGCCATAAGAGGTATAAGCATACGAAGCTTTTACACTATTTGCATCATCAATGATGGCATTTGTATTACCTTTGTAGTCATAAAGATATTGGGCTATTTTTCCATCGCTACTTACTTCATAGCCTAGTCCATTTGTCCAGATGTAGTAAGTTTGGATATTATTGCCTGTATCCATCTTCGCAAGTGGTTTTGAGAGTCCCAAGACATTGTCTATGAGATATCTTGTGGTTGTACCGTTTTTGTTTACTTCTACTCGGTTTCCTTCTGCATCATAGCTATAGTCAAATGTATCACTTGCTATCTTTGCTTGTGTTAGGCTTTCGGTTTCATCATAAGTGAGGTTGATGGTTTTACCGTCGTAAATATAACTTAGTAGATTGCCGTTGTTATCATAGGTAAAATCTCCCTCAGCACTTTTTGTGATTTGGTTAAATTCATTGACTTCAAAGTTGAAATTTTTAACTTTTGAAAGGTTTAGATTTGCAAGTTCTGTTTTTTGTATATCTGTTATATCCCCTATGTCATTTCTTGTTAACTCATCTGCTGTGAGGAGTTTTCCTGTTTTATCATAGTTTTTTAGAGATAAGATTCTGTCATTTTTATCTGAAATATACTCTGTATAAGCACCGTTTGGATAAGTGGCTTTTGTGAGGTTGGAGTTTGCATCATACTCAAAAATTGTCTCTCTTGCTGCAAAGTCTTTTACTTTGACAAGATTGTCATTGTCATCATAAAAGTATTCGACTGTTTTTGCATCCGAATAGGTTAGTTTTGAGAGTCGTCCTACTGTGTCATAAGCATAGCCGACTACATTTCCATAGATGTCTGTTCTGCTTGTTACTCTATCGTTGATGTCATGGGTATATATTATCTTTCCACTTGCATCTTCTACTGTTAGGATATTTCCTACTGCATCGTAAGTATAGCTTGTGACTTTAGCACCTATGATCATGCTTGTTAAGTTTCCTATAGCATCATAAGCAAATGAAGTGACAACACCATTTGCATCTGTTGATGTGGTGGTTCTTCCTGCTATGTCATAAGTATAAGTTGTATCTTTTGCCAACGGTGTGGTCTCTTTTGTGATATTTCCAAGTA
>JADGDK010000004.1 GCA_016744895.1 Campylobacterales bacterium
AGAAAAAAATCCCTCAAATGCCTCATACATTGAGAGAAGCACTTGAAGGTCTTATCGCTGATAATGACTTCTTACAACCAGTTATGACAAAAGACTTTATTGATACATTCCAACACTATCAATTTGAAAGACAAGTTTGGGCAAACGAAGCGCAACCAACAGCATTTGAATTTGAATCAACTTACAGTTGTTAGATATTCAGGTATAAGGAGTAAAAACTCCTTATACTAGCTAACAAAAATACATTCTACTAAATTCTCTTATCTTCTTTTTTACACAATAATTTCACATTTATCATGTTATAATTCCAAAGTTAATAAATTATTTTAAGGAAATTATATGTTGAAAAAACTATTTTTAGCACTTACATTTACGGCTGTATCGCTTTTTGCGATAAATTTTCAAACTGCATCTAAAGATGAGCTTATGACAATCAAAGGGATAGGTGAAAAAAGAGCATCTGCTATCATGAAGTATAGAAAATCAAACAAGATAAAATCTGCAACTGATCTTACTAAGGTTCCAGGGATTGGTACTGAAATTGCTGATAATGCAAAGAAAGGTCTTAAAAATGCAGTAAGTAAAAAAGCTAAATCTACAACAAAAAAAGCAACTTCAAAAGCAAAAAGTGTAAAAGAGAGAGCTAAGTCTAAAACAAAATCTACTAAAGAAAAAGCTTCTAAAAAAGTTAAAGAGAAAAAAACAAAAGCTAAGAAAAAAACAAAGAAAAAAGCAGGTGATGCTACAAAAAGAGCTGAAAAAAAAGCTAAAAAAGATTCAAAGAAAAAAGTTAAAAAATAGTTTTAACACAATAAAAAACTTTCAGTTACACATTGATAGTGTAACTGAAATCTCTGTTTTTTACAATTTATTTGCTATCGCTTCTCCAAAACGTACTTTCTTTCCAACGTTACTTGCAAGTTCTACAAACCCCTCTTCAAAAATCATCACAACTGTTGAACCCATTTTAAACATACCAAGTTCATCACCTTTTTTAAGATTTAAATTCTCATATTCGTAAACTTTTAGCTCAGAGGCATCTATATTGGTTTCAATTTTTGGTTCAAATGTTAGCGTCATTTTACCAACATTAAGTGCCCCTACTAAAATCATGTAAAAAAGTTTTCCACTGTTATCAAAACACTCTAAAATCACACGCTCATTTTTAACAAACAGAGAATGAACTTTTCTAAGATATGTAAAATTTACTGGGTAAAGAAGCCCTGGCACATGAATCGCTTTTGTCACTCTCATATCTGTTGGTACATGATATCTATGATAATCTTTTGGTGAAAGATAAAAATTTATGTATTTACCATCTATTACCTTCTCTTTGTTTTCATCAGAGATATGTTCTGTTAAAAGGTCTTTAATACAGTATTGAAAATCTTTTATTTGCATTGCCGTACTCTCTTTCAAATCTCCAAGTTCAGAAATTAAAGAATCAGCAGGAGAAACGATCATAGTAGGATCTTTTGGCATCTCCCTTTTATATAAAAGTTCACGAGTAAAAAGTGAATTTAGCGTAGGATAATGACTTGAAGGATGGAAATTAGAGAGATCAACACCCATTAGTACAACATAGAGTTTATTAATCCCATTTTGGATTAATGTAGGAAATTTATACGATGCGAATTTTCCAAAACCTCTTGAAATTCCATTGGTCCATGCTGCTTTAATGATCTTATTCAAAATCTTTTCCTCTGATATGAACTAATGCTTTTTGCATAAGCTCTATATGATAATTTTCTTGAAAATTAATAAAATTAAAAAAGTTCCCAAGTGCTTCATTGTCAACAGCTTTTGCAAGTTTTAAACACTCCTCTTTAGCTGCTTCTTCTTCTTTAATACCATCAATTAAAAATGTTTCCAGATCATCAAACTTATAGATCTGCTCCATCAATGTTCTAGGAACATGTAACAATCCCATTTCTCGAAGCATTCGTGCAAAACTTTTCAGATGAAACTGTGACTCATAAATAAGATCAATAAAAATACCAGATAAAAGTTTTGAATCTGTAAAAAAGTTAGCATAAAGATATACTAAAATCAATTCATACTCTTTATAACTCTCTTCAAACAAAAAATAAGTCAATGCATCTGTCTGCTCTTTATTTAAATCATAATCTGTCATAACACGACTTTTACTGTATGCGGTAATCTCTTCTTTTTCATATCTAACTGCTAACTCATCCAGTTTTTGAATAAAATATATTTCATCACTTCTAAATCTATCATACATAACATCTACACCACTAGGATAATGAGACTGAGTTAGTTCAATATTTGCTTTTAACTTTTTATAAAGTGTATGTGTATCAGTAGCTTGAAAATCAATTTCATTTTTATCAAAATTAAATTCTACGCCCTCTTCCACATGCTTATCTCCAAGCCATGAAAGATGACGAAACTCAATCATCGCAAAATCATATAATATGTCAAAAACTTTATCATCTTGAACTGAAAATGCACCAAAAAGAAAACTCAACCACAACTCATGTTTTTTTTGAAAAATATTACTCTTGTTCATCTATTACGCAATCCTCACTTATTAACAATGTATACTCATCTTCATCTTTACCATTTTCTCGATTAGACACATTCACCAAAGCAGCCATAAAAGACTTTGCAACCATTTCACCACATGCCTTAGTCTCAGGTGGGGCATTATCAAGACCTTTGATAAAATCTTCCATTACGCTTTCAGCCTCTTCTATCGTTTCACCAGTTACCATTTCAGTAAAAATAGATCCTGTAATAATTGTACTCATACAGCCAATAGCTTGAAACTTAATATCCACAAGTATATTTTGAGTTACTTTGAGATACATCTCCACTAACTCATTATTATTTGGATTTTTTCCAATTCCTTTTCCATTATAGTTTTCAATTTTCCCATAATTTCTAGGATGCATCATGTGATCTATGTATTCATCTTTTAAAGCTTCGATATCAGCCATAAAATTCCTTAGTTATCAAATTTTCCGATTCTAACAAGATTTTATTTACTTTCAAGATAGTCAGGTAAAATAAAAAAAAGGATTTATGTGAAAGTAAGAATATACTATAAGGATACAGACATGGGTGGTATTGTGTACCACTCAAATTATTTTGATTTTTGTGAAATGGCACGAAGTGAACAGTTCTTTTCAGCAGGTAAATCACCTATGATAAACAATTGTCACTTTGCAATTAAAAAAATTGAAGCAGATTTTATGAGCCCTTCATTTCTTGGGGATCTTTTAGAAATTAAAACAAATGTTACAAAGATTAAGAATACTAGCTTGGAACTCTATCATGAGATAGTACGGGATGAAACACTTATATTTAAACAAAAAGTAACTTTAGTTTTTTTATGCCAAGATGGTAAACCCCATCGAATAGATGAGGCTACAAAGGAATTTTTTAAGCAGCTACTTTAATAGAAGTTATCGCCTCTAATTTCTCTACAATCATCTCATTTACAGAGATATTTGATTCGATAACAACATCTTGAAGTTTTGATGATAATATAAGCTTTAATGGTCGATTTCCAGGATATTCTTTGACCAATTTATGAAGTGCATTTAAAGTTTCTACTCCTGAACTAATTTCAACTTTTACAAAAATTGGTGAAATAACCTCTTTGATTACCTCTTTCTTGATATCTGTCTTCTCTTTCTTTGCACCATCTAAATCTGAAACTTTGAGAACTCTTTTATTAATCCCTCGATCATCTTTTGTAATTTGTACCTTAAAAGCAATTGGTCTATTTTGATCCATCATAGCAATTTGCACTAGTGTCTTTTCAAATACCATAAACTCGATATCTCCGTGAAAATCCATCAACTGAACGATACCAAACTTATTTCCCTTTTTACTAATTTTTTGAGTAATACTCTCTATCTTGCCTATAAAAAGCGTTTTAGATCCATCTGCAAAATCATCAATTTCACTCGAAAGCGTATGTTCAATCTTTCCAATCTCATCTCTAAATTCATCCAAAGGATGTCCTGAGACATAAAATCCTAAAGTCTCTTTTTCCAAAGAGAGAATATCTTTACCATCATATTCTGGTAATTCATCAATTTCAACTGAAACTTTTGTAAGCTCTTCATCTTCGCCAAAAAGTGACCCGATTGCCATTTTTTGAGCACGTGCCGCTTCTTGTCCTGACTCAACAATCTTCTCTATTTGGTCTATTAATGCACGTCGTGAATAACCAAAACTATCCATCGCACCCGATTTAATAAGTGCTTCTATCACTCGTTTATTAACCTTTGAACCATCAACTCTAGCAATAAAATCACTCATATCCTCAAATGGTTTCTGATCTCTTGCTTCAAGAATACTTTCTATCGCTTTACTGCCAACACCTTTAATCGCACCCATACCAAAAAGAATAGAGTCATGATCTCCATCTTCATAGGGACTAAACTCAATACTACTCGCTATCACAGAAGGCGGTAAAAGCTCAATACCAACTCTTTTAACCTCATCCACATATTTAGCAACTTTGTCCGTATTTTGCGCTTCACTCGTAAGCAGTGCTGCCATAAACTCTGCTGGATAATAAGTTTTGAGATAAGAGGTTTCAAAAGTAATCATCGCATATGCCGCGGAGTGAGATTTATTAAAACCATATCCTGCAAACTTCACAATCAAATCAAAAAGTTCTTCAGCTTTTGGTCTGTTAAAACCTTTCTTCTGAGCACCATCTGCAAACTCACCTTTAAGCCGATCCATCTCCTCTTTGATCTTTTTACCCATCGCACGTCTTACAACATCCGCACCACCGAGTGAAAATCCACCGATAGTCTGAACAATTTGCATAACTTGTTCTTGGTAAACAATAACCCCATAAGTAGGTTTGAGTATAGGTTCAAGTTCTGGAAAATCATAAATAATTGATTGTCGACCATGCTTTCTTTCGATAAAATCATCAAGCATACCTGATTCCATAGGTCCTGGTCGATAAAGTGCCAAGACCGCGATTAAATCCTCAAAGTTACTTGGTTTTAACCGTTCATTTAGGGATTGCATACCATCAGACTCAATTTGAAACAGTCCAATCGTTGCGCCACTTTGAACCAGTTCATAAATCTTGGGATCATCAAAATCAATTTTATTAAAGTTTATCTTTTCATCATAACGCTTTTCAATCAACTTCAATGCATCATCAATTACAGTCAGAGTTTTAAGCCCCAAAAAGTCAAATTTGATCAGATCTACATCTTCAAGATATTTCAATGAGTATTGCGTTACGTAAGGTTGATCTTCTCCTGAAGGTTTATAAATGGGAGATTTGTTCCAAAGTGCATCATTACTTAATACCACACCAGCAGCATGCATACCCGAGTTTCGGTTTAATCCTTCTAATGCTAACGCAAACTCCCAAACTCTTTTTGCTTGAGAATTTGACTCTATAAGTTCTTTGATTTTTGGCTCTTTTTCATAAGAACTTGCCAAATCTATACCCAACTCATCAGGAATCAGTTTTGCCATAGCATCTGCTTGGGCATAAGGCATAGCCATCACTCGTGCAACATCTCTAATAACTCCCTTTGCCAAAAGCTTACCAAAAGTAATGACTTGAGCAACATTTTCTCGACCATATTTATCTACAACATAATCAATCGACTCACCCCGTCTTTTTTGACAAAAATCAATATCAATATCGGGCATGCTCACACGTTCAGGATTAAGAAACCTCTCAAAAAGTAGATCATATTTCATAGGATCAATATCTGTAATTTCTAGTGAAAAAGCAACCAAACTTCCAGCTGCAGAACCCCGTCCAGGCCCTATAGGAATCCCCTTCTCTTTAGCATCACGAATAAAATCCCAAACAATCAGCATATACCCTGGAAATTTCATACTATTGATGATATCCATCTCAAATTCTAAGCGCTCTTTATACTCCTGATGTTTTTCAGAAGATACAATTTTTAAACGCTCTTCTAAGCCCTCTTTACATTTGTAAACAAAATAGTCTGCATCATTATCAAAATCTAACCCTTCTCTTTGTGCATACTCTTGGACAAATTTAAAATTTGGAGGTGTTGGATCCCCCAATTTAATTTCTAAATTACACTTATCCACAATCTCTTGTGTATTTTCAATCGCTTCTGGGATATCAGAAAAAAGAGCATGCATCTGCTCAGGACTTTTTACAAAAAACTCATGAACACTATGCCGAAGACGATTTGGATCATCAAACTCTTTATTCATTGCAATACACATAAAAGCTTCATGTGCATCTGCTAAAGGTTGCTCAAGATAATGTGTATCATTAGTAGCAATAATCTTAATTCCTGTTTCAGCTGAGAGTTGAATCACTTGTTCATCAATATAGTGCTGATCCCCAATACCGTGGCGCATCAACTCCATATAAAAGTCATCTCCAAAAATCTCTTTGTACTCTAATGCTACCTCTTTTGCTTTTTCATATCCCCCTGCCCCATTATTTCTATTTCGCTCACTGTTTAGATTTAGATGCCAATTAATCTCTCCTTGAAGACATGCAGAAGAGCAAATAAGCCCTTCACTATTTTCTCTAAGCATCTTTTTGCTTATACGAGGATAGTAGTAAAATCCATTGATAAAACTCTGTGAACTTAAATACATCAAATTTTTATAACCAATGTCATTTTTAGCATAAAGACAAAGATGAAATCTCTGTTTTGTACTCTTATCTCCAATTTCATCTTGGTTATGCAAATAGGCTTCTATCCCAATAATAGGTTTGATTCCCTCTTTTCTCATTGTGGTATAAAAATCAATTGCCCCAAACATATTCCCATGATCAGTCATAGCAACAGAATTCATACCTAATTCTTTTACTTTTTTCGCTAACTGTTTGATCTTATTAGCCCCATCAAGCAGTGAGTATTCGGTGTGTAAATGTAAATGTGTAAAATTAACTTTCCCCATATAATCCCCTTATATGTTTTTATTCTACAAAAAGCACACTTGTGATTTTATTTTTTTTAGAATTAGTCGATATTGAGAAACACAGATTAAGTTGGAAATAGGATGGGTAAATGTTTAAAAAGCTAATTGGCGCAGATATTAGAGAAGCAAATGGTACCATAGAAACCATGATCAAAAACTTTCCAATTCCTATGTTCTATAAACATAATGAGAATAGTAGTTTTGTAACAAATAGTGCATTTGATACATTTGCTGGTACAAATCGCCAAAAGGTCTTAAATCAACTTCTTTCACTCAGCCAAACTAACAAAAGTAAATTTGAATTAGAGTTAGTAAATGATATTGGTCAAAAAATAGAGTCTATTACCTACGTCTCAGAAGTTGGAAATGATAACGAAGCCAAGCTTGGAATCATTGTAGATATTAGTGAACAAAACAGTGCAAAGAGAACAATTAACTCTTTTAAAGAGCGTTATGAACTTGCAACAAATGGTTCTAATGAAGGACTTTGGGACTTTGATGTTGGTAGTGGTGAGGTTTTTTACTCTAGTCGTTTTAAAGAAATTATCGGATATTCAAATAGACCAATAAAGAACCATATTTCGAGCTGGATTAACACTATTTTACCTGAAGATAGAGCACATGTCGCCAAAATATTAGAAAACCATATAAATGGTAAAAGTACAAATTTTTATGCTGAGCACAGAGTTCGCATAAACAAACAAATAAAATGGGTCGCTATAAGAGGAAAAGCCTCGAAAAGTACAAATGGAAAATCTACTAGAGTTGTAGGGTTTTTAAATGATATTACAGAAATTAAAAAAGCGCAAATTGCCCTAAAAAATTCTCAAGAACAATTTCAACTCTTTATGGAAAATCTACCTGCAGGTGCTTTTATCAAAGATGAGCAAAATGATATTCTGTTTTCAAACAAATATCTAAATAACTTTTTTGGTATGGAAACACTTCAAGGTAAAAACATGACTGATATTATAAGCCTTGAGGATCAAGACAAGATTATTAACAATGACTTACTCCTCAAAAGAGGAACCTTTACTGCAGAAGAAAAACTTTCCGATAAAACAGGAAAAAATCATTACTTTCAAACACATCGTTTTGTACTTAACAAAAATGGCCAAAAACTTTTTGGAGGTATTTACTCTGATATCAGTGAACAGAAAAAAACAGAAACAAAACTTAATATCCTAGCACATTATGATCTATTAACAAACTTGCCAAATCGTGCACTTTTCCAAGATTCATTAAGAAATGCCGTATCAAAAGCAAAAAGATCAACAAGTAAAATAGCACTTATGTTTATTGATCTTGATAACTTCAAAATGATTAATGATACTTTAGGACATGACTATGGAGATCTTCTCTTGATAGAGGTAGCCAAAAGAGTTAAAGCTGTTCTTAGAGCAGAAGATACTGTCTCTCGTCTTGGGGGTGATGAATTTACAGTTATTTTGGAAGATATTCAAGATACCGCATATCCTTCAATTGTTGCGCAAAAAATTATTGATACCCTATCAGAGCCAATTGCTTTAAAAGATGAGATGGGTTATATCGGGGCAAGTGTAGGAATTGCTATTTTCCCTGATGATGCAGATGATATCGAATCATTAATCAAAAATGCTGATATGGCAATGTACACTGCAAAAAATGGTGGTAAAAATATTTATAAATATTTTACAGAAGATATGAATGCAGATGCCACAGAGCGACTAGAACTCTCTAATGATCTCAGAAGCGCTATCACCAATAATCAACTCAAACTATACTATCAACCCATAATGAATACACAAAAAGGTTCACTAGAAGCATTTGAAGCACTTGTAAGATGGAAACATCCAAAATATGGCATTATCACACCTGATAATTTTATCCAACTTGCTGAAGAAGGTGGATTTATGGCAAAAGTAGGAAAATGGATCTTACAACGGTCTTGTGAACAAATTAAATTTATGCAAAATGAGGGTATAAGAGCTAAAATTGCAGTCAATATCTCAAGTAAACAATTAACCCAAAACCATTTAGAACAGACTTTGAAAAATATTGTTAAGGCCAGTGGCATTGACCCAAGGCTACTAGAACTTGAAGTGACTGAAGACTTTTTGATGGAAAATATAGATCAAGTCCAAAGTGTATTAAGCAATCTTAAACAGATTGGCATCAATACAGCTATTGATGATTTTGGAACAGGTTACTCCTCTTTAAGTCATCTTAAAAAGCTACCAATTACAAAATTAAAAATTGATAAATCTTTTGTAGATGATATTCCAAGTGATAAAGATGGTATGCAAATTGCAGCGACTATTATCACACTAGCCCAACAGCTCTCACTTGAAGTGGTCGCCGAAGGTGTTGAAACAGAAAGACAAATAGAGTTTTTAAAATCTAAAGGATGCCATTTGATGCAAGGTTACTATTTTAGTGAACCTATTCCTGAAGATGAAATCAATCAGTTTATCAGAGAGATGAGTGCTACAGTATAAAATCTAAAGGATTTTATGGAGTGTTGTAGCAATTTTCATCCACTCTTTTAATGCCTCATTATCTTTATTCTTTATCATCTTTTTTACTTCTGCTAATTCAAATTCAAAACTTTCAATAGCATTTAAAAGGTTGGTACTATTTTGTTCAAAAATATCGCTCCACATATTTGGAGAACTTTTTGCAATTCGACTCATATCTTTAAACCCGCCAGCCGCAAGTGCTAAAATACTTTTAGGATCTTCTTGTTTTAAAACACTATTTGCCAAAGCATAACTAATTGCGTGAGGAAGATGTGAGATATACGCAGCATGTTGATCATGATCTTTAGAATTCATATATGCAATTTGCATTTTTAATGCTTCAAAAATTTCGATTGCTCGATTTTTATGTAATGCACTATTTCTTTGTAAGTCACATAAAACTACAACACTTCCAGCATACAAATCCTCAAAAGCTGCATGGGGTCCAAATTTTTCAATACCAGCCATAGGATGTGCAGCTATTACATTTGCCTCTATCACTTTGGGAGTAAACGCTACAATTTTCTCTTTTGTACTACCAAGATCAATAATCGTTGTATCCTTAGAAACATCTTTCAAATCTTCAAATATTTGGATAATCCCTATAACGGGTATTGCTAAAATAATAACATCACTCTTTTTTAACATATCAAAAGTAACAATTTCATCTATAAGGCCAAGGGCTCTAGCTTGATCACAATGTTGTTGATTATGATCGAACCCTACTATTTTTACATTATCTATAGCTTTCTTTAGTGCCAACCCTAAAGATCCACCCATCAAACCTAGTCCTACAATTCCTACAATCATTCTTTTATTCTCTCATATTTTCTTATCATCTTATTTAGACTTTTTTTTAATTATTAAAATGATAGTATATTTACATTAAAATGTTAGTATATCGGTCACATATATTTTACAACTTACATAAAAAGGTACATTTTCTATGATACGCAAAATTTTTCCCATCTTAGCTCTAGTGAGTATTACAACACTTCAAGCTACTACAATTAAAGATATTCAATTTGATGGTCTTATTCATATATCTGATGCTATAGCAAAAGAGATAATTGACATTAAAAATGGAGACGAACTTGATCCTATCGCAGTTGATGAAAGTATCAAAAAACTTTATTCACAACAATATTTTGAAGATATTTGGGTCGAAGAGAATGGTGGTGTACTTACCTACCATTTAAAAGAGAAACCTATGATTGCCAAAGTAGAGCTTAGTGGTCTCTCTAAAGAAAAAAATGAAGAGACACTTCAAGCAGCTGGTATTAAAAAAGGTGACATATACGATGAAACAAAAATAAAGTCCGTTAAAAATAGAATTGAAAAAGACCTTGAATCAAAAGGTTACTTTGACTCTGTCGTTGAGATAGAGAATGAAGCGATCAATAACAGTTCACTTCAAACCAATATCGCTGTGAATAAAGGTGAAAATATTCATATTAAAGATATTCAATTTTATGGTGCAAAAGATTTTGGATATAAAGATTTTAAACCTTATCTTGCCAATAAAAAAGAGCAATCAATGGGTTGGTTTTTTGGTAGGGATGATGGTGTACTCAAAGCAGATCAACTCAAAATTGACTCTATGCGTATTAAAGAATTTTATCTTAAAAATGGATATCTCGATGCAAACGTAGGAGAACCTGTTTTAAGAACACACTTTGATGACTATAGTGCAAGTCTAGCTTATAAAATTATAGAGGGACCACAATATAAAGTTGGTAATGTCGCTATAACAATAGATGAAGATATTGCAGACCCAAAAGTACTAAAAGAAAATTTTAAACTTCATTCTGGAGATGTTTTCAATGTTGAAAAACTACGAAAAGATATTGGCAAAATTAAAGAAATGGTTTCTAACAATGGTTATGCTTTTTCAAATGTCACTCCTGATGTCAAACAAGACAAAGAAAATAAAATTGCAAACGTCACGTACATTGTTAAGCCCAATGAAAAGGTTTACGTAAATAATGTCACGATTGCAGGAAATTCTAGAACTGTCGACAGGGTAATAAGAAGAGAGTTATATCTTACAGAAGGTGAAGCATTTAGTCAAAAAGATCTTGCAGACTCTACCAATGCACTCAAAAGAACGGGTTATTTTGATAATGCCACAATTACTCCGAAACAGATTGAAAAAGATAAAATGGATCTTATTGTAAATGTTAATGAAGCAAGTACAGGAAGTATTATGGGTGGTATTTCCTACGGAAGTTATGATGGATTTGGGGTCAATGCAGGAATTTCTGATAGAAACTTTTTAGGAAGCGGAATTGAAGTGGGTATGGACGTAGATACTTCAGAGAAAACACTTCGTGGAAGTTTACACTTTTTTAACCCACGTATTTTTGATTCACTTTATAGTTTGGGAGGAAATGTCTTTAAAAAAGATTATGATTACTATGATTATGATGAAAAATCAATTGGTGGAAGTCTAAAACTTGGTCGAAAAATAGGGAGACATGTTCACGCTTCACTCACCTACCTTTATGAAGATGTAGAGCTTACTAATGTGTCACCCAGTTTGACAGATAGTATCTTTTATCAAGAAGGACGAGTTATAAAAAGTGCCCTTGCTCCTTCAATCTCTTATGACAATACTGATGATTATTATTTACCCCGCTCAGGTGTTAATATCACTGCAGGCTTTGAATATGCTGGACTTAATGGAGAAGCTAAGTTTTTAAGAAATACCCTCTCTGCAAAGTTTTATTATGGACTTGATGATCTCATTGATTATGATCTTATTTTTAGACTTAAAGGACGTGTAAGTACCGTCAAAAATAGAGGAACTGAGGCTAAACATCTTCCACTCAATGAAAGACTTTATCTTGGAGGAATGGGTACAGTAAGAGGCTTTAAGTCTGGAACACTCTCTCCTAAAAATGATGATGGAGCACTCATAGGTGCAGAAAAAATGGCTGCAGGGTCTATAGAATTATCACTGCCTCTTATTGAATCAGTACAAATGAGGATATTAAGCTTTTATGATTATGGTATGACAGGAAATGATAAATTTGATGAAACACACAGATCTTCTATAGGAGCTGGGATTGAATGGGCAAAATCACCACTTGGTGTTCCACTTCAACTATTTTATGCAAAAGCACTTGATGATGAAGAAGGTGATAGAACTTCTAAAATTGAATTTAGTCTAGGAAGAAGATTTTAATACCATAAGCAAAATAGATCTACTCTATT
The DNA here is from genome assembly GCA_016744895.1 of Campylobacterales bacterium. Lineage (GTDB taxonomy): Bacteria > Campylobacterota > Campylobacteria > Campylobacterales > QNZT01 > SZUA-1433. The sequence continues at coordinate 12,648 of JADGDK010000004.1, forward strand.
TTGCTTATGGATTAAAGAAATCTAAGCGTAAAAGAGGCTGGTTTTTTAATCTTTTTGATGCACTGAGACGCTAAAAACATTTTTGATTCAGTTTTAACAGAAAGTTCACTTTCATCAAATAATATCTCAATCTTTTGAATTTTTTTGTTTTTATTAATACATACTGTTAAAGAGAGTATAAAACTAAGCCATTTGATAACTTCAATAGAAGGAGCAAGTTCTTTAAACTTCTTTATCTCTTTTTCATTTGTATTATTTTGATGGGCATATTTTAAAATAAGAGCTATAACAATTTTCTGTTCATGAGAAAGTGAAAAGTTTAAATTTTCAACTAAAAAACCAAAGCTCATATCAGAGTTAGAATAGATATTAAGTCGTCTTGTAATAAGCAAAAGTTTTGAACTCATCATAATAATTTCTCTATAGTACTCACCTTTGTCAAAAACATGATGTGTTTGATCATAAATTGCAATCGCTGTTTTTTGAACCTGTGTAATATTTTTATTATAGATAGCAAACCGATCTACAAGACTTTTAATACTAATATTAAAATTATGTGGGAATATATGATCACAATTTCTTAAAATATCACTAAGATATACCCCCTCTCTTACCCCTGCTTTACTTGTGATAATTTTTTCAGCTCCTAATTGCTCACAAAGCATAAAAAAGATGGAACTCCCTTCTCTAATCGTATCATAACGACTTCTCGGAATGGAAGTATTTTTCAATTTTAAGACTTCTGATTGTGCGATAGACATTACAAAATTTTTATGTTCTTGATACATATATTCAAAAGCATGGAGTGAATCAATTGGATACTTAGTATCGATCAATATAGTGGAAGAAAGTGCTCTTATCGTACCACCAATACCTATGACATTTGAACTTTTAAAGGTTTTGGGAAGTTGTTTTAGAATCTCATTAATATAATCAATAACCAATGAATACTCTTTTTTCTTTTCAAAAAAAAGCTCCTTTAAACGTACTGTTCCTATATTTAATGAGATAGTGTCTACAATCTTCCCATTTTCAATTTTAGCAAGCTCAGTAGAGCCTCCTCCAATATCAATAGTTGTAGCATTGTTAATTTTAGGTAACAAGTTGAGTGATGCAACAGCTCCAAAATAAGCCTCTTTTTTACCATCAATAATTTTAATATTGAGTTTTAGTCCGTCACTCACTCTTTTTAAAAAAACTTTTTTATTAGGAGCATCACGCAAAGCAGAAGTTGCAACAGCTAAAATTTTTGTACAATTTAAACTTTTGGAAACAGATAAAAAATCTTCTAAAGTATTATATGCTTTATCCATAACTTCATCTCGAAGATGACCATTATTTTCATAAGCACCCTCGCCAATTCGTACTTTACTTCTTACTTTTTCAATCAAATGAAATGCATATCGTGAACTCTTTTCATAGATAACCAAAGAGATAGAATTTGAGCCTATATCAATAATTGCTGTTCGTTTTGCCACTTAATTTATACTACTTTCATATTTTTTTACTAACATTTCTTTAGATTCAGGACTGGTCTCATCTAAAACAATCGCATCTACTGGACAAACTTTAACACAAGAAGGTTCATCGTGATACCCAACACATTCGCAACATATATCAAACTCAATAACATAGATAGGATCAGCAGCTTCAATAGCAATAGTAGGACATACTTCCACGCAAGCATCACAGGCTATACATTCATCAATAATCTTTAGTGCCAATTATAAGACCTATACATCTCTCTTAAATGCACTAAATATTCCACCACTACTAATATCATCATCCATAGGACAATAATTTTTAGATCTCAATACTACAGTTGCAACCGCACCCTTACCATCTTTTCTATTTTTAAGACTTAATTCCGCACCGATAGCATCTGCTGCACCCTTTGCCAAAAATAGACCAAGACCTGCGCCACCTTTGTTACCTACTCTTTTAAAAGGAGCAAAAAGATCATCAGATTCATTAACACCCTCACCTTCATCAATAACTTCAATTCTAAAATCATCTCCAACAAGTCTACTTTTAATATGAACGGTTCCACCCTTAGGCGTAAACTTCACTGCATTTTGAACAAAATTTTGTAAAATATGTGTTAATAAAGTTGGCTGAGAAACAATACAGTACTTATGAGGTTCAAAATCAGCAGCAATATTCTTATCCACATTTTTAGCTATTAAGTTAAAATCTTTTGATTTATCTTTTAAAAACTGTACTAGATCAACTTCAACAGGCTTTTCAAACTGAGCACCCTCTTGACGGCCAATCTCCAAAATAGAGCTGATCATACTACTCATTTCATCGATAGTTTTATTACTAAGCTTTAAAGTTTCTTGGTATTTTTCACTTTGACGTTCACGCATTAATGTTACTTCATTTTTAGCTTTCATAACAGCAAGTGGGGTTTTAAGCTCATGTGCAGTTCCTATAAAAAGCTCTTTTTGATATTTCACAAAATTTTGGATTCTATCAATAAGCTTATTGATACTCTCTCCAAGTGGAATAAACTCATCTGGAAGTGTTTGAGTCTCAATAGGTTCTAAAAAGTTTTCATTCATTCGTGCCAGTCTTCTAGTAATAGACTTTACAGGATAAAGCAAAGTCTCTGACAAAAACATGGCATAAGCTAAAATCAAAAATAGTGTTAAAAAGTTAACAAGAACGATACTTTTTAAAATATTTCCAAGTAATTTATCCGTACCAGTAACATCTCTTTCAATTTTCAAATAACTAGATCTAATAGGATTAAAAATATGAAAAATACTAAGATACTTCTTTCCCTCTTTTTCATACTGTTCATAAGAGATATCCTCTTTCTTATCAACCCTGATAACTACACTACTTTTATCTGTCCCACATTGTGAAGATGTATCAAATACATTGACAGCATTCCTTTTAGAAAACGGCATCTTTTTTTTGGAGTTTTTAATGTACATTACTGCTTCAGTCTTAAGACTTTGCATCGTATCATCTAAGATAGAAATTTTAATATAATTATAAAGAATGATCGAAAAAATTACAATTAGTGTCACCGAAGCGATCACTAATTGTATAAGGAACTTACGCTTTATACTTTTTTGGGATAACAAAATCTATAACCTCTTCGTCTTACAGTTTCAATTGTAGAGATATTTAACGGTTTGTCCATTTTTTGTCTAATTTGGTTAATTGCAACTTCAATAACATTTGGAGTAACAAGCTCTGGCTCTTCCCAAATTGCATCAAGTAATTGCTCTTTAGATACGATTTGGTCACTATGACGTGCAAGATGTGTTAATACTTCAAAAGGTTTACCTTTAAGCTCAATATCTTGACCTTTATAGGTAATTTTTTCTTCATCAGGATCAATAGTTAAATCATCTATTTTAATGACATTAGTCCCACCAAATCGAAGTCTTGCCTCTAATCTTGCAGCTAAGATATCAAAATCAAATGGCTTTTTGATATAGTCATCTGCACCAGATTTAAGTGCTTTAATTTCACTCTCTTTATCATCTTTTGCAGAAAGTACAACGCATGCAGTTCTTGGCGTTTTTTGTTTAATTGCAGTTACTAATTCTACACCGTCACCATCAGGAAGCATCCAGTCAGTAAGTACTAAATCATAATTTCTAATCCCAATATAATACTCTGCATCTTTAAAATTTTCACAACTATCAGCTTGATAGCCATACTCTTGTAGGCCTTCTACCAACGTTCTATTTAATGTAACTTCATCTTCAACTATGAGTATTCTCATTATTTTCCTTACCTTTGTAAAATTTTTATGGATTATATCACAATTTCGTCAAAAATTAAAGTTTTTTTAAAAAATTTTTAAATTTTCCTGAAAGCTTCAACACCAACAATACAATTATCTAAAATTTTTGGCTTAGAAAGTTTAAGTCGTATAGATTTTATCTGTTTATATTTTATTATAAGAGCTTCGATAATCTCATCAAGTGCCTCTTCAATTAAAGCATACTTTTGAGTAACTAACATCTGTTCTATAAAAGTAACAACTTCAGCATAGTTAATAAAGTCATCATTTTCTTTAATATATTCTATTTTACACTGGATAGTAATAGGTTGAGGCTTCACTCTTTCGAAGTCTAATATACCGATAACTGCCTCAACTTTAAGATCTTCTATATAAATAGTATACATCAAACTATGCTATTTTACTTTCTGCTCCAGAAAATAGTCTATAGATATTCTCTGAATGTTTATAAAATATAATAAAAGCAATAATAACAACTGGTGTGTGAATCATCTCTGGATACATCACAAATGAAGCAGCAGCAGCAGCAACAACACCAATAAGTGAAGCTAAAGAGACCACTTTAAAAACTTTTGCACTAATAAGCCATACACCAATACCAATGAGTGCACAAATAGGAATCATGTACATTAATACACCCAAACCAGTTGCCACACCTTTACCACCCTCACCCATTAAAAAAATACTAAAACAGTGTCCAATTACAGCAAATACAGCAATTGCCCACATGGTAGCTTCACTTGCACCTACTAAGTGTCCTATTAAAAGAGCAATGATACCCTTAAGTGCGTCAAGTGCTAAAGTCGCACCTCCTAATTTTTTTGCCAGAGTTGGATTTTTCTCTTTGAGTACTCGAAGTACATTAGTGGCACCTATATTTCCACTACCCTCGTTTCTAATATCAACTTTACCAATAAATTTTGCTAAAAGAAGTCCAAATGGAATACTTCCAATGAGATATGCCATGATATAAAGTTGTACGTTTGTGTTTGATAGAAATTCCAATTTTTAAATCCTAATTTTGTAATATTTAATTTAGCTGATATAATACCCAAACCAATCTAAATGAGGATTTAAAAATTGACAAATGAAGATTATAAAAAAGAGATCATACGACTAAAAGATGAACTTGATGTCACTATTGTTGCACACTTTTATCAGAAAGATGAAGTATTTGATATGGCTGATATTTCAGGAGATAGTTTACAACTTGCACAAATGGCTATGGATGATGATAATCCATACCTTATCTTTTGCGGTGTTGGATTTATGGGCGAAAGTGTCAAGATTCTTTCACCTGAAAAAAGAGTACTGATGCCAAAAATTGCCTGTTGTGCCATGGCTAGAATGATTGATGGGGAACATTATGATACAAGTGTTGCGATCCTTGAAAAATCAGGACTTAAAAAAGAGGATATTTTACCTATCACATACATCAACTCTTCGGCAGAAGTTAAAGCAAAAGTAGGTGAAATGGGAGGCATGGTCTGTACCAGTTCAAATGCCAAAAAGATTATAGAAAAAGGGCTCAAAAGTGGTAAAAAAATTCTTTTTGTACCTGATAAATGCCTAGGACAAAATATTGCAATTATGATGGGTCTTACATCTTGTGTAATAGGTGATGGAAGCGATCCAAAAGAATCTGATATCATCTGTTATAATGGTTTTTGTTCCGTTCATCAATTATTTGATGTAGAAGATATTGAATTTTATAGAAATAAATATCCTGACATTAAAATCATTTCACACCCTGAATGTAAACCAGAAGTGTGTGAAGCTTCTGATTTTGTAGGTTCTACAAGTCAAATTATTAAATATATCAAAGAGTTAGACCCAGAACAAAAAGTTGCAGTGGGAACAGAGTTTAATCTTGTAAATCGTTTAAGAGAAAAAAACACTTATGTACTCTCATCAACAAAACCAGAGTGCCCAACTATGAATGAAACTACTTTAGAAGATCTTTACAATACATTAAAATCTATAGAAGATGATAAAATCATGAATGAAGTACAAGTCCAACCAGAAGTAGCTAAATGGGCGAAAATTGCGCTTGAAAGGATGTTTGAGATATGAGAGTCAAAGAGACCGTAAGAGAAGCCATACTTGAAGATATAGGCCGAGGAGATCTCTTCTCGCTTGTAAGTGACCGTCGAATGGTAGAAGCAAAAGTCATTGCAAAAGAAGATGGTATATTTGCTGGGAAACTCTATATCCAAGAGTTGGCTGAGATGGAACACATAGAAATTGAATTTATATTATTTGATGGAGATATCATTAAAAAAGGTGATACAATTCTTTATGTACGAAGTACAGCAAATAAAGTACTTATGTATGAACGTGTTATCCTAAACATCATGCAACACTGCAGTGGAATTGCTACTAATACCGCTTCATTTTGTGCTCTTGTAAAAGATTATGATATTAAACTATTAGATACAAGAAAAACAAGACCAGGGCTAAGAGTTATGGAAAAATATGCTGTTAGATGTGGTGGTGGAACCAACCATCGACTTGGACTAGATGATTGTCTTATGCTTAAAGATACTCATTTAGCTGCTATTGATGATTTAGATCAATTTATCAAGATTGCAAGAAAAAAGATTCCTTATACTTCTAAAATAGAAGTAGAGTGTGAAAATATAGAAGCAACACATGAAGCAATGTCAGCAGGTGCAGACCTTATTATGTGTGACAACATGAATGTGAATGATATTACAAAAGTAGTAGATTATAGAAATAAAAACTTCCCACATGTGTTTATAGAAGCTAGTGGGAATGTGGATAAAGAGAATATTCTTCAATTTGCTAAAACTGGTGTTGATGCTATCAGTAGTGGTAGCCTCATACATAAAGCAGTTTGGATTGATTTTTCAATGAGAATTGAAGATAGATAAGATCATTAATTCTAGTTACACTTAATTGTGTACCTAGAATTAACTCAACACAGGCTCTTTTTCCTCTAAAAGTGCATTTAAAAGATCTTTTTCACTAACATCTTGATATCTATCTCGAATCACTAAAAACTCTTCTAAATTTTCTAAAAATAGATCTATAATTTTAGGATCAAAAGAGACACCTCTCTCCTCTTTCAAATATGTTAAAATTCGATCTAATTCCCATGCTTTTTTGTAAACCCTCTCACTACCAAGTGCATCAAAAACATCTGCCACAGAAGTAATACGCCCATAAATATGAATATCCTCACCTTTCAACCCTCTAGGATACCCCTTTCCATTATACTTTTCATGATGTTGATGCGCAACAATAGCTGCAACTTTTAAAATATCCCTCGTTGAGTATTTTAGTAAATCATAACCAAGTTCCGCATGCATTTTCATGATTTCAAACTCTTCATAAGTTAACTTCCCAGGTTTATTTAAAATTGCATCTGGTATTCCTACTTTACCTATATCATGCATCGGACTTGCAACACGAATCATTTCAGCTTCTCTCTCACTTAATCCAAGTTTTAACGCTAATAATTTAGAATATTCTGCAACTCTTTTTACATGATTTCCCGTCTCTTTAGATCTAGTTTCTCCAATCATCCCCATAAGATCAACAATCTCAATTTGGGTATCTTCTATCTCATTTTGTAGATTTACAACTGTACTAATATCCGTAACATAAGTAAAAAAAGCATTCATCTGAGTAACATATTTTATATTGACTTGATATGTCAAATTATTTTTCTGATATTGTATATGTGACATCTGTGTATAATTACGACAGCCAAAGTCATTAATAGTTTTAATCTCTGGTAATAATTCTTTAGAAATCCTATTTTGAAAACCAATTTTTCCTTCTGCTGTAAATATAAACACCGGTGAAGGGTTATATTTTGGTAAAAAATTAAGATAATAATTAAGTTTTAACATAGATTTATTAATACCAAATAATGAATAAGTAATACACGATCGACTTACTGCGGTAAAAAGCAGAAAGGCAGAAATAGGAACAAGTAGAACTTGTTCTTGAGTAATACCTATATAAAATAAAGTTGTTGCTACTACCGCTCTTATAAAAGCATCAATTAGGTTTACATTTTCTTTATCATTAAAAAAATACATACAACTTCCTTTTGTATTAGTTTCTATAATATCGGTCTTTAATCACAATTTTTTATCAATCTTACATCTTTTTTGTGGGATAATCCCACAAATGTTACCAAAAGGAGGTATGAATATATGGCTGATGATATGGAAAAGACTGAAGAACCTACCTCCAAAAAAATTGAAGATGCTCGAAAAGAAGGAAATGTTCCAAAAAGCCAAGATACAAGTAGCTTTGTAACTTTGTTAGTTGCGGTAATTGCAGTTTATGCTTTTACATTTTTTATCACAAGTCGGCTCCATTATCTTTATGAGTATTACATCTCCTTTGTTGGAACTCCTTTAACTAAAAATCTTATTTTTGAGATTGGATTTGTATCACTAAGAGAGTTAGTTTTTATGATTGTTCCTGTAGCTTCTATTGTAGCAGTATCTGGAATTTTAGCAGGTGTGATGCAGTTTGGTTTTGTATTTACTACTAAACCCTTAACTCCTGACTTAAAAAAGATTGATCCTATCAAAGGTTTTGGAAAACTCTTTGGCTTAAAAAAACTAATTGAAGGTATCAAAATCACAGCTAAGGTTATCATCGTCTTTTCTATCGCTTTTTACTTTCTCATCACTTACATTAAAGAACTTCCAACTGTAATCAACTACAACTTGATGGAACAAATGCAGTGGCTTGCAGAAAAAATTATTATTTTAGTTTTGATTATGTTGCTTATCTTTTTTATATTAGGAATGATTGACCTTATGATTGTTAGATATCAATACTTTAAAGATCTTAAAATGAGTAAACAAGAGATTAAAGATGAATATAAACAGATGGAAGGTGATCCACATATAAAAGCAAAAATTAGGCAAGTACAGATGCAAATTGCACAAAAGAGAATGATGAGTGAACTTCCAAGTGCTGATGTTATTATTACAAATCCAACACACTATGCCGTAGCACTAAGATATGATAAAGAAAGAGAAAGTGCACCAGTAGTTGTAGCAAAAGGTGTTGATAATATTGCACTAAAAATTAAAGAGATAGGTAGAGATAACCTTATCCAAATCATTGAAAACCCTCCTCTTGCACGACAACTTTATGGCTCAGCAGAACTAGGTGAAATCATACCTGAGAACCTTTATAAAGCAGTTGCAGAGGTATTAGCTTTTGTTTTTAGGAGTAAGAATAAGGCACTTAACTAACTTCACAAAATAAACATCTTTTTAGTAATTTTTCAATACACTCCATGAATCTAAAAAATTGAAGGTATTTTGTTGTACAAACACGTCTGGAAACTCATTGATGAGTGTCATTACATCACACTTATCTCTCATATAAACCCAGATGGAGATACACTAGGGGCTGCACTTTCATTTTATCCAACACTTAAACAGATGGGAAAAAATGTCTCCCTCGTGAACACAACAAAAGAGATTGCAAATAAATACGACTTTCTGCCAAACTTTAAAAAAATAAAAAAATCACTTCCTGAAAAATGTGAACTTTTAATCTCATTTGACTGTGGTAGTCTTGATCGACTAGGTATTAAAAAAGGTAATTTTAAAATTATCAATATAGATCATCACCAAAGCAATACTCTCTTTGGAGATATCAATATTGTAGAAACCTCTTATGCTAGCAGCACACTTGTTGCACTTGAAATTTTAGAGCACCATCACAAGATCACCAAAGATGAAGCACTCTGTATCTATACGGGGCTGGTAGAAGATACTGGTTTTTTTACACATCCAAATACAGATGTATTAGCTTTTGAATCAGCATCCAGACTAATCTCAAGAGGGGTAAATCCTTCAGAAGTATCACAAAATCTAAAAATGAGAAATTCACTTGCTAAAACACGACTGACTGCACTTTTTATCAATAGTATTGAATTACTAAATGATGCAAAAATAGCAGTGGGTACTATCAGCCAAAAAGATTTAAAAAAAACAGGTGCACTAAAAAATGATACAGACCATTTAGTCGATATCTTAAGAAACTTAGCAACAGTAGAGTTGGCAATCTTAATATTAGAAGAAAAAGATAGTAATTATAAAATTTCTCTAAGAAGCAAGAGTCATCTTGATGTCTCAACTATTGCCCAATCTTTTAATGGCGGAGGCCATAAAAGAGCTGCTGGGTTTGAGTCAACAAATAAAAATATAGAGACAATTATAAAACAAATTAGAGAGAAGGCAACACTATGAAAGACTATAAATTAAAACAAAAAGGATTTTCACTAGGTTTGCTTCTAGTTTTATTGATTTTAATCGGTATTGCACTTTGGGTTTATTCAAAAATTAATTCCCCATTATTTGAAAGAAATACCCCGGTGATAAATTTGGCAAAATCTGGATATTGGAATCCAAACAAACCAATGAAAGTTACAATATCAGATGATACGGGACTTAAACATATCCAAGCATTTTTAAGTGATGGCAAAAATCGTATTAAAATCCTTGATGAAAATTTTAAAAGCTCCACAAAGACTTATCTGTTAAATATAGAATATCCAAAAATTGGATTACCCAATGCTAAAGATCTTTTAAAGCTTACTATTGAAACAACAGATATTAGTAAATGGAATTTTTTATCTGGGAATAGTATACAAAAAGAGTCAATTTTAACACTTGATCATCAAAAACCAGATGTTTTTTCACTTATCACTTCTTATGGAATTACAAAAGGAGGTGCTGCTTTAGCAATATTTAAAGCTGAAGATAAAAACCTCAAAGAACTCTATATAGAAACCAATTTTGGAAAAAAATTCTATCCTACTAAATTTTACAAAGAGGGTTATTATGCTGTTTTAGTAGCTTGGCCATTAGTTGAAAAACGTTTTTCAGCAAAAGTAATTGCTATCGATAAAGCAGGCAATAAAACAAGATCAAGACTTAGTTTTTTTCTCAAAAATAAAAAGTATCGAACGTCATATCTCAAAGCAAAAGAGAGTTTTATCAATGGAAAAATATCTGATTTAGCAGAAGATAGACCAGAACTTACTAAAGATCTTTCGCCAACAGAGAAACTTGATTTTATCAATCGTATTTATAGAGATGAAAACGATAAACTAATTAAAGAAGTCTCAACTAAGATTGACTCAAATCAAATCTCAAATTTTGATATAAAACCTTTCTATCCACTGCGTAATGGTAAAGTAGTTGGAAGTTATGGAGATCATAGATTTTACTATTATAAAGATAAGAACAATACAATTAGTGAAGCTTACCATTTAGGACTTGACTTAGCCAGTATTAGAATGGATGATATTAGAATTACAAACCCTGGTGTTTGTGTATATGCTAACTATAATGGAATTTATGGAAATAATCTCATCGTATATCATGGACTAGGTCTATATACACTTTATGGACATGCTTCTACAATCCTAGTCAAACGTGGAGATTTAATAGATGCAGGAGATGTTGGAGCAAAAACAGGGGCAACAGGACTCGCACTTGGAGATCATCTGCATATAAGCATGCTCGTACAGGGTATATTTGTGAGACCAGCTGAATGGATGGATTCAAAGTGGATACAAACAAATATAACAGATGTCATAAATGGTGCTAAAAAAATGATTGACAAGTAAAGGAAAAAATCAATGATCAAAGCAAAACAAAAAACTGTAAGAATTTTTGATATCAATATAGAAAAAGAAGAAGATTTTTTTCCGTATATGGATAAGAACTTAGTATTACTCAAAGAATACATGCTCGTTATAACTGGTGATTTGACACAAAGAGTTACAAATTATCTTGAAAGTCACAATATTTGCTTTATAATTGCTGAAGATTGTAATTTAAAAATAAAAGATAAGTCAGAAAACCATATTAAAAGTGATATAATGCCAAAAAGTGAACAAAAAAATGTACATCAAAACACAATTAATTCACAACCTAAAGATATAATTAAAGAAAGTCCAAAAATAACAACACTTCTCTTAGAGAGACCAGTACGATCTGGAGAAGAAATAATTCATAGTGGTGACATTACTATTTTTGGAAGAGTTAATAGTGCTTCTAAGGTTATAGCGGAAGGAAATGTAGAAGTTTATGGCTTAATTGATGGACTTGTACAATGTGATGGAAAATACATGATTCTCAAGGATATTGGGAAAGGACATGTTATTTTTAATGGTGATATATTAGAGCGTGAACAATTTGATGGTAATTTAAAAAAGATTACAGACACTCCTTCGGGGGTAATGATAAAGGATATTTTTTGAAACAACTTACAATTAAGAAAAAAATTGAAGGTGTTGGAATAGGACTACATAAAGGTGAACCTATCCCCTTCTCTTTTCATCCACTTGAAGCAAATAGTGGAATTGTCTTTTATAGAACAGATACTAAAACTTATATTGAAGCAAAACCAGAGAATGTAGTCAATACTCAAATGGCAACAGTTATTGCAAAAGATGGCAATGAAATATCAACAATTGAACATATGCTATCTGCTATTTATGCTTTTGGAATTGATAATATTCTTATAAAAATTGGGGCCTCCGAAGTACCTGTTATGGATGGAAGTAGTGCAAGCTTTTGTATGATGCTTAGTGAAGTTGGTGTAGTAGCACAAAATGCACATAAAAAAGTGATGGTTTTAACTAAAGAAGTTGAAGTAAAAGATGGAGATAAATACTCAAAAATTTCTCCAGATAATAATAGTGAATTTCTATTTACTGTAGATTTTAAACATCCTGCAATTGGCTTTCAAAAATATCATTTTAACTTTAGTAAAAAAAGCTATATTGAACAAATCTCACGTGCAAGGACTTTTGGTTTTTTAAAGGACGTCCAAATGCTAAGAGCAAATAATCTTGCCCTTGGTGCCTCACTTGACAATGCAATTGTATTAGATGATCAAAAAATCATTAATGAAGATGGCTTAAGATTTGGAAATGAGTTTGTAAGACATAAAATTCTTGATGCAATTGGGGATTTAGCACTTCTTGGCATGCCATATATTGGAAAGTATGAGTCATTTGCAGGAAGCCACCACTTAAATCATCTCCTTACAAAAGAGATATTGAGTTCTCGTGAAAATTACCAAATAAAAGAGCTACAAAGTGAAGCTGATAGCTCATTTTCAAAGGTCTATGCATAAAAGAGGTAGATATACTTGTTATTTCACTCACCTCTCCTCTTTTGATTGGTGTTTATGATAACCAAGTTTTAATAGAAAAATTTGCAAGTCGTGAAAAAACAAGTGATATTCTACCAAAATTATTTGATTTAATTTTAAAAAAATATAACTGTAAAAATCTCTACCTTGCTAAAGGTCCAGGAAGTTTTATGGCAATTAAAATTACCTATCTCTTCTTAAAAACACTTACAATCACGAAAAACATGCAACTTTTTGCAACAACAGGATTTACTTTTAATGAAAATAGTCCTATAAAAGCTGTAGGTGCTCTTTATTTTATAATAAAAGATGGTAAGATTGCGACTCAAAAAATAAATGACGATGAAATTAAGAGGATTAACCCATTCACTCTTCCTGAAAGATTGAATTATAAAGTCTTCACAACGGATAACGAGCCGCTATATATTTTACCGGCAATCTAAAGAGGTAAAAACTTGAAAATATATGTACCGGCAACAAGTGCAAATTTAGGTCCAGGGTTTGATTCGTTAGGTTTAGCTCTAGATTTAAATAATGAAATTTCTATAAAACCCTCAGATTTTCTAACAATCTCCATTAGAGGAGAGGGGTCAAACAAACCAAAACTCAAAACTAATAATCAATTTGTAAGTATATTTTACAATTTTTATATCAAACTCATAGGTAGACGAGATAACTTTAGATTCGAATTTAATAACAACATACCATTTTCAAGAGGATTAGGTAGTTCATCAGCTGTTATAGTTTCTGCAATTGCGAGTGCTTACCATTTGGCTGGGGTTAAGCTATCTCGAGAATCAATTTTAAACAAAGCACTATTTTATGAAACCCATCCAGATAATATTGCTCCAGCAGTCTTTGGTGGCTTTACGGCATCATTAACTGTTAAAAATGAAAAGGTTATCACTCAAAAAAAAGAGATCCCATCACACTTAAGAGCTGTTATGGTAATACCTAATAAACCCATGTCTACTTTTAAATCACGTGCAAAAATGCCAAAAAATATTTCGATGCAAAAAACAGTTTTTAACCTTTCACATAGTGCAGTATTAACAGCTGCATTTTTTAATGAAGATTGGAAAACACTTCAAATCGCATCACAAGATAAACTGCATCAATATGTTAGAATGGGTGCTATGAGAGAATTATTTGAAGTACAAAAGATTGCTTTACAAAATGGTGCATTGATGAGTACCCTTTCTGGAAGTGGATCATCATTTTTTAGTATGATATATGAAGATGAAGCTGAAAATTTGAAAAAGAAATTAAAAGAAAGTTTCCCTCATTTTAGGGTAGAAATCTACAATTTTAATAATCTAGGATATAGAATCGAGGATTAGTCCTATTTTTAGAGGTGTCCTTAAGAATATTTACCTATAATGCAACGGAGATTTATCTAAATTATGTCTAACCCAATCAGGATGTGTATAAACTGCAAAACGAGAGCCCTTCAAACTGACTTAATAAGATTGCAGTGTAAGGATAAAACATTAATGTATTATACAAATTTTGGTAGAAGTTTTTATATCTGCCAGACATGTATTGAAACAAAAGATAAAAGATTACTAAAAGCTCTTAGCAGAGCATGTAAAAAAGAGATAAAAATTACAAACCTGGAGTGTTTAATAAATGGATAAAGTTCGAATCAGTGAGATCGCCCAAGAACTTGGAATGGAAGCGAAGGATATACTTGTAAAAGCAAAAGAAGTTGATTTAGCTGTAAAGGCTGCAAATAGTACAGTGAGTACTGAAGAAGCTGGTAACTTGATGGATTATGTTTTGACAGGAGTCTACAAAGGTGGACAAGAAAAGGTTGAAGAGAAGCAACCAGAAGCTGCTAAACCTGTAGTTAAAAAAACTGTAAAAAAAGAGACAACAGCAAAACCTAAAGCTACCCCTGAGAAAGTATCTACTCCAGTAGAACCAGTCATTAAAAAAACTGAACCAAAAGTTGAAGTAAAAAAAGAGACTCCGGTAAAACAGGAAAGTATTAAAAAAGTTGAAAAACCTATTGAAAAAGAAGTTCCTAAAAAAATAGAGCCTGTAGTAGAAAAAAAAGCTGAACCTGTAGCTGAACCAAAAGAGAAAGAAGCAGAAACTCCAAAAAAAGAGACTATAGCCCAAGCAAGCCTTAAAAAAAGAAGAGGTTTGGTTATCGTTAGAAAGAAGAAAAAAGAACCTATCAATGAACCTACAACCATAACTTCAGGTAGAAAGAAAATCATTGAAATGCCTCAAATAGTTGACGGAGCACAAAAGAAAAAGAAAAAAGTCAAAAAAGGTGCAAGTGCTAAGCAAGATGGTCTCCAAAGAATTGACATGTTTGGGGGCGGAGATATATCAAGTATCGAAATTCTTGGGGAAGATGAGATGGTTGTACTACATGACTTTGATTTTACAGATAAAAAAACTTTTGATACAGAGACTGCAACAAAGAAAAAATTTGATCCTACAAAAATGCGTGCAACAAAACAAAGTAGCTTTACACAATTTCGTGGTATTAGTAGAAAATCAAAAAAGAGAAGAAAGAGAAAAGAGGAGCCACTAGTCGAAAATATAAGTAGTATTGAGATTCCAGAAGATATTAGAGTTTACGAATTTGCTGAGAAATTAAATCGCCCTATTAGCGATATAATTAAAGTACTTTTTACACTTGGTGTAATGGTTACTAAAAATGACTTTTTAGATAAAGATGCTATTGAAATTCTTGCTGAAGAGTTTGAAGTTGAAGTAGTAACTGTAAATCCTCTGGATGAGTTTGATTATGAAAGCGACTATGAAGAAGGTCAAGGAGAAGGTGAAAGTAGACCTCCTGTCATTACAATCATGGGACATGTTGATCATGGTAAAACTTCACTTTTAGATAAAATTCGTTCTACTAAAGTAGCTTCTGGTGAACATGGTGGAATCACTCAGCATATCGGTGCTTATATGATAGAAAAAGATGGTCAAAACATTACTTTTATCGATACTCCTGGACATGCTGCATTTACTGAAATGAGAAGTAGAGGTGCGCAAGCAACAGATATAGTTGTAATTGTTGTTGCTGCAGATGATGGAGTCAAACCTCAAACAAAAGAGGCAGTTGAGCATGCAAAAGCTGCAAATGTACCATTTGTTATTGCGATCAATAAGATAGATAAAGAAGCAGCAAATCCAGATCTTGCAAAAGCAGGACTTGCAGAACTTGGTGTTACTCCGACTGATTGGGGTGGAGAGCATGAGTTTATCAATGTATCTGCACACACTGGTGAAGGGATAGATGAACTTTTAGAAGTACTTTTACTTCAAGCAGAAATTCTTGAACTTAAAGCACAAAAAGATACAAAAGCAAAAGCCACGGTTATTGAAAGTTCACTTCAAAAAGGTCGAGGTCCAGTTGCTACGATTATCGTGAACAACGGAACACTTAATATTGGAGATACTATAGTATGTGGTGTTGCATATGGAAAAGTAAAACTATTACTAAATGAAGATGGCGAAAAATTAAAACAAATACTTCCAGGAGAACCAGGAGTTGTTGTAGGACTTAGTGAAGTACCTGGTGCTGGCGAATCACTAGTCAGTGTAGAGAGTGATAAAGTTGCTAGAGAATTTGCAAATAAAAGAGCAGACTATATTAGACAAAAAGAGCTTTCAAAATCAACTAAAGTAACTATCGAAGATCTTGGTGCACAAATAGCAGAAGGTAATATCAAAAGTCTTCCTGTTATTCTTAAAGCTGATGTTGCAGGAAGTTTAGAAGCGCTTAAAGGAAGTCTTGAAAAACTCAGAAATGAAGAAGTCAAGGTTAACGTTATTAGCTCAGGTGTAGGTGGTGTTACAGAGAGTGATATTACACTTGCAGAAGCTAGTGAAAATTGTGTTATTCTAGGATTTAATGTACGTCCAACAGGTAGTGTCAAAGAGAAAGCAAAAAGACAAGGTGTTGAAATCAGTACCTATAATATTATCTATGATTTAATTGATGATGTTAAAAATCTTCTTGGTGGACTACTATCTCCAATTATTAAAGAAGAAAATCTTGGACAAGCAGAAGTTAGAGAAGTATTCTCTGTACCAAAACTAGGTCATATTGCCGGTTCAATTGTTACTGATGGTGTCATAAACAGAGGGGCAAAAGTGAGAGTAATCCGTGAAGGTGTTGTTATCTATGAAGGTGAAGTTTCATCACTTAAACGCTTTAAAGATGATGTTAAAGAGGTTAGTAAAGGATATGAATGTGGTATTGGTGTTGTTGGATATAGTGACATTAAACCTGGTGATTATCTAGAGAGCTTTAAAGAAGTCCAAGAGCGAGCAACTTTAGACTAATGGATAAAAGTGTCAAACTCTTAAGAGTTGAATCCGTTTTAAGAGAGTTGGTCCCTGAGGCTATCTCCTCTTTATCAGATCCCCAAATTAATAATATTCCAGTTCTTGACGTTAAATGTTCACGTGGAAAGTATGATGCAGAAGTCTATTTAGATCCATCTTTTACGGACCTAAAAGATGAAAAGTATATTGTAAAACATTTATCACAAGCAAGTAGTTATATAGAGAACTATTGCAAACAAGCAGAGGGCTGGTATCGTTGTCCTAAGTTTAAATTTAAATTTGACCATTCACTTGAAAAACAGAATAATATAGATGCAATATTTGAAAAAATAGAAAAAGAGTTACATAAAAAAGATGGATAATCAAACACTAAAACGACTTATCGAAGATAGCGGAATGAACCTTTATGATACAGAAATTGTGACAGAGGGCGAAAAAAGAATATATCGTATATTTATCACTTCAAAAGATGGAGTATCCTTAGACAAGTGTAGTGAAATTACAAAAATTATCTCACCAATTCTTGATATAGATCCACCGGTTAATGGTGAATATACGCTAGAAGTAAGTTCTCCTGGAATTGAAAGAAAGCTTACTTCCATCGATCACTTTAAAAACTCAATCAATGAATTAGTCAAAATTAAACTTTTAGATGGTGAAAAATTTAAATGCAAAATTCTAAAAGTAGAAAATAAAACCATTACAATATATGATAAAGGTGAAAAGATAGAAAAAGAGCTTGATTTCCCCAATATCATCAAAGCTAAAACCTATTTTGAATGGTAGATGATAATTTCTATATGAATCTATGCCTAAAAGAGGCATGGAAATATCAAGGATTAACCTATCCAAACCCTGCGGTTGGTTCACTTATACTAAACAATCATGGTAAATTACTTGCAATTGCAGCTCATCACGAAGCTGGAAAACCACATGCAGAACTTAATGTCATATCTAAGACTTTAGAACTTTTAGGTGATACCAACATTGCACACATACAAAATCCATCAGAAAAACATCAATATATTTTAGAAAATCACAATAATAAATTTAAAGACTTTACTATCTATGTCACATTAGAACCATGTAATCATATAGGAAGTACCCCTCCCTGTTCTATACTAATCAAAACACTAGGCTTTAAAAAAGTAGTGATTGGCACTATGGATCCAAATAAAAAAGCAACTGGTGGTGCACAACTTTTAGAATCTAGTGGTATCAAAGTCATTAAAAACATACTAAAACAAGAGTGTAACTTACTTTTAGAACCTTTTCATAAATGGCAAAAAAATAAACCTTACATTTTTTTTAAATTAGCAATTACTAAAAATGGTATTTATGATGGTGGTACGATCAGTTCATCCCAATCTCGTACCCATGTCCATAAACTAAGAGAAAAAATTGATCTTTTAGTAATTGGTGGCAATACAGTAAGAGTAGATAGACCTACTTTAGATTGTAGACTAAGTGGAGGTCCTCCACCAGATATTTTAATATACTCAAAACAAAATAATTTTGATATGACCAATCCATTATTTCATATAAAAGGGCGAAAAGTTTTTATTGAGAATAGTCTTGATCGGATTCAAAAATATCATTTTGTTATGATTGAAGGAACAGATACATTATTTAAAGAGACTCTTGATATTGTTGATAGTTATCTTATATATACTGCACCAAACTGCAAAGTAGGTAAAACAATTCAAATTGACAAGAAACTTAAAGTTTTAAATCAATATCAAACAGATCTAGATACCATAGAATGGTTTAAATAATTTTAGATAATATTCTAAAAAAAGGATGACTTATGCATTTTCGAAATTTATTATTTACACTTATCATAGCTGCTCTCTTTTCAGGATGTTCAGCACGATCCAAAGGCTTTTTTGAAGATATCTACTCTGCA
Source organism: Campylobacterales bacterium (assembly GCA_016744895.1). GTDB lineage: Bacteria > Campylobacterota > Campylobacteria > Campylobacterales > QNZT01 > SZUA-1433. The sequence continues at coordinate 31,811 of JADGDK010000004.1, forward strand.
ACAGAAGTTCGATCTGCAACAAATAAAGACTATACAGAGATCAAAGCACCTGAAAACGCATCAATTATCAAAGATATAGAACCTGAATCAACAGATAAAAAACAGAGTAAAGGTTATATTAGTGATGCATCACAAGTTTATCATGGAACTGGAAAAATTATAGATGCTGACTATGACAAAGATGTAAATCTTTATGTCTATGCATTTTTAAAAAGTGGTACATCAAATCCTATTTCATTTTATTTTGATAAAGATTTAAGACCTATTGGTGGGGTTGTTACAATTACAGTAAAAGATAATTTCTTAACATCTATTTCAACAAATAATTCACAACCATCACAGCGAACAACAACAAAAAGAAAACGATCAAGAATTAAAACGCCTACTGTAGAAAAAATTAATACTTTGTAGAAAAAAGGGTGGGCGATTAACTATTTGTTTACTTTAATGTCTTATACTTTCAGAGTAAACAAATTCATTCAACACTCCTTTTGAATGTAAGAAGATTTAAAGATGCGGGTCTTTAAACTTTTTGCCTTGTTGGTCGACAATTGCGGAACTGTCGACTAACAATATAACTTCTAATTATATTTTAAAATGGTTTAATCTTTTCTTAAATTTATTTTACATGACTTCCTTTAACACATCAGCTACACGAAAAGCATTTGCATAAATTGTCCATGTATAAGGTACACTTCCACCTGTTGGCATAAAACTTCCATCAGTCACAAAAAGATTTGGAACTTCATGTGATCTACATTCTTTATCTAACACAGAAGTTTTAGGATCATTTCCAAAACGACATCCTCCAGCTTGTAAATTTTGTGGCGGATATGGACTTACAGAGCTTGAAATATTTTTTGCTCCCATTTTTTGTAACACTCGTTCTGTTTTTTTAGCTAATAATTTACCTACTTCTACATTTTTAGGATGTGACTCTATTCTAATTTTAGCTACAGGTATACCATATTTATCTAAATAGTGTGAATCCACATCAACAAAACAATTATCATGCGGTATCCAATCATTAAAAATCTCAAAATCAAGTTGTTTTTTATGGTTAAATTTATCATAAATTTTTTCTTGAAGTGCTTCCCCCCATAATATTGATCCACTTCCCCATTTCTGTCTATTTGCTTTTACAATAGGATTTGCATGCTCAAAGAGTGCTTCAGATATACCACCTTTACGATTTTCATCTAAAAAATACCAATCTTTGATGGTACGATTAACAAACAATCCTTCAACCATTAAATCTTTTAATTTCATTGCACTTTCATCAAACGTGCCATTTACAACTCCTCCCGCAGAAAAAAGTAAGTTTTTCCCTACTTGTCCACTATTATTCGCCAAACCATTAGGAAAATTTTCTGATTTTGAATTTAGTAAAAGTCTTGAACTCTCTACAGCTTGTGCTGCTACAACAAATATCTTAGCTTTTACTGTTTTACTATTCCCCAAAATATCAATATATTCTACCTCTTTAACACTCCCGTCTCGCTCATTCAATTTCTTCACAAAAGCGTGGGTAATAATAGTTAAATTTCCTGTTTTTAAAGCGGGTTGTAAGAGTGCTGCACGAGAACTACCTTTTGCTCCACTACTACATCCATAACTACCACAATAGTTTGAATAATAACATGCATTTCTATCTTCTTTGGCAACACTCATAATAGCTCTAGGAGTTTTAACCACAGTAATACCTAAATCCTTACAACTTTTATCAATTAGTTTTGAGATAGGATGTTCCGTAGTCGGTGGGTATGGAAAATCTTTTGTACTTCTTGGTTCTTGAAATTTATAAGGTGTTACTTCACCACTAATACCTACAATTCTTTCAACCTTTTCATAGTATGGCTCCATATCTTCATAAGATATAGGCCAATCTACTATATTTGCCCCTTCAATCGCTCCAAACTCACTCAATAACCTAAAGTCTTTAGGATGTAATCTATGAAAGAAACCACTCATAAAATTTGAAGACCCTCCTACGATATTTCCATTCCAAAAATCCCAACCTGATTTATATGTAGGAGTTGCTTTCCATGTAATACCCTCTTTTTCTTCAATAAGATGGTATTGCTCTTTTAATTTTGAGCTTACTACACTTCGTCTACAAAAGGCAATCTCATCTTTGGAAAAATCTTCCTCTTTATAAAAACCACCTTTCTCCAAAATCACTACTTTTTTACCACATTTAGTCAACTCATAAGCAATAGGTCCAGCTCCAGCTCCACTTCCTACGATACAAATATCATACATGATGAATTACTCCAAATCTTTTTTTAGGTCTTGGTAATCCAGGATTATGATTAAAACTTTGCCAACCAATCTCTTTTACATTACCACCATATAGAGGATCACTAAAAAGTGCTTCTAGTGTATAATTTAAAACCATTGAAATCCAATTTTCTCCAAATCTCTCCTGTGAAAACTCTTTCAAAAGTTTCTCTTTTTCCATAAAAGAGAGCCCATTTCTGTATCCCCTACCCTGTATCTCTTGGAGACCTCTAAATAAAAACTCTAAATCATCTCTATCAAATGAATTATCTTTAGAAACTATTTTTAAATATCTAATTGCTTCAAATTCAGAAGCTGAGGGGTAATGTTTTGTTTTAGGAAACAGATGATTTTGAATAGACTCTAAAACATCCCACTTATCCTCCTTTTTCAAAAAAGAGAAAAATCCAAAAGCCAATGTTGAAAAAAGTGGTAAAAAAATAAATAATCTTCGTGTCATAAAATACCCCTTGTAGAATGATAACACAAGAGTGTGTAGTAAATGTGGAATATTCTACACACTCTATACACAATAAATTATTAGAATGCGACATCTTAAAATAAGGAAAAGAGATGAAAAACATGATCATAACCATAGTTGTAGGAGCATTTTTAGCCTCCTACTTAATTGCAGCAGATGTAGCGCCAAAAGCTGTTACAGTAGAAACAAACACGTCTACAACACAAGAAGTCAACAAATGTGGAGCAGGAAAATGTAGTTAATTACTATTACAAAGCGTAACAAGAGATAAAAAAATAGCATAGACTAGTAATTTAATTTTTACTTATACTTCTTTTTTGGTAAACTATATTTATCCAAATTTAAAAGGAGTTCTGATGAAAAAGTTAATTTTAAGCTCAATCTTAGCAGTAGCTGTTATGGCTATTTCTGGATGCAGTAGTAAATGTGGTGGTACTTGTGCTCCAAGTTACCCAACTTGTGTCAAACCAGCTTGTGGCTGTAAATAAGCCTAAATAAGGAGATTTTATTTCTCCTTATTACTTCATATATCTCACCCTTCTAAACTAAATTTCTTTAAATTCACTGGTTATACTTAAATTATACAGAAGAAAATCTTCTTAAGCTTACATTTTGTAACAGATTCTATAAAAAGCTTATAAATAATCTATTGTTATTGCATTTTTTATTCTATTTTGGTAAACTTTATTTATCTTTAATAAGGAGTGGTAATGAATAAATTACTTTTAGGATCTTTTGTTGCAGTTGCAATGATCGCTTTTAGTGGATGTACTTATAAGCCTGCGACAGTAGCAAAAGCTAAATCAGTTTGCGTGGGTTGTGATAATCTACCTGATTGTGTCCCTGGACCATATGGCGATTGTCTTCCAAAACAGAAATAAATTTAAAAAGCTATTACCTAAAGTACAACACTTTGTGTTGTACTTTAGTATCGTGTAAATTTTAACTGAGCTTAGCCCAGTTAAAAATAAAAATCTAAAAAAGGAGAAATCATGAAAAAGATTATTGTTGGTTCAGTTTTAGCATTAGCTGTAGTTGCATTCAGTGGATGTACTTACAAAAGCTCATGTGCACCAAAACTTCCTACTTGTGCATCAGCTGTTTCAGCAGCACCTTGTGGCTGCCCTAAGTAAATAACATGATTTTGAAGTAGGAGTATTTTCTTACTTCAGATCAACAACCTCAAACATGGTTAATATCGTATCTTGTAAAAAAAATCCATTATCATCACTTATCATAAAATAGATATTGTCTTTATAATGTGTCAAGCCCTCAAAATTATCTAAATTCCAACCCGCATCACTTTTCATAACTGCTAAATTTTTTGTGCTACATATACCATCAATAATCTCATCCAAATAGACTTTTTTTAGTGTGATACTGATCTTAAAAGTTTTCTTTTCAAAATCCCTCTGTAAAACAAGCAAATTATTATCAGGCATAATTTCAAACTCAGTAACAGCATTATCAAAATAATCTTTTTTAAACTTACACACTTCACCATCAGAATTAAAAATTCCTTGATAACCACTTTTTTGATCTTTTAATGGAAACTCAGCCGTTGTCAAAATTCCATATTCTGGATGATAAGTTAAAGCTTCTAAAGCACCATTTTTTCCCTGATAATTTTTAATATTTTTCAATCTTGTGGGCAAAGTAATTGTTTGATTTTTAGTACCATGACCAAATATATCAAACTTCATAATTTTAGGATAACGCTCAAATGAAACTAAAAGTGCTTTTTGATCTCCATTTTGAATCAAAGCTAACCCCTCAGAGTCACTTCTGGGTTTTAAAAGTTTTCTACCGTGCTCATCATAAAGACGATGTCCACTAATTGGTTTAAGATCTTTAATTTTATTATCTTTTACTAGAATCCTAAAATGAAAAAGTCGTCCTCTATCATTTAATGCATATAAAACATCATGCTTCTCATCATATGAAATTCCAGAAATTCCATAAAATTTTTCACCATCTACTCTAGATATATCAACCAAACGACTGTCTAAAATTTTAATACCCATAAACTTGCCATCAGTAATGGAGTCTGGGTTAATTTGATATTTTTCCAATGCTTGACCAAAAACAGCCAAGAGAACAACTAAAATATATATCCTCACTTGATCACTTCTTCAACAGCCTTTGAACAAAGTGCCAATCCAAAAGCTCCTGTCACCCCAACAAATGAACCAAGATCCGTACATTTTGGCTCTTCAGGAGAAAAAACAACAGAAAAATCTCCTTTAAATCCACTCTTTTTTAGTTCATATCGAAACTTTTTTGCTAAGGCATCTCCATGGGTTTTCCAAATAGATTTCATCTCTATTTTTGTAGGGTCTAATTTTTTTGCTCCACCAGTTGCGCTAATTAACTTTTCACTTACAACATGAGCCAAAGCCACTTTTGCAGGCATGTCATCTATTGCATCTATCACTAAATCATATTTGGAAAAATCAAACATTTCACACCACTCTTTGGTCACTTTTTGATGCAAAGATTTCACCGTAGGATATATACTCTTTAAATGAATCACTTTGATTGCATCTACTGCTTCACTTCCGATTTGTCTATTTTGATTGGTGATATCAAAACTATCATTATCAACAATCGTAATATCTTGTAAACCACTTCGAAAAAGGCAATCCAAACAAAAGCCTCCAACACCACCAACACCTAAAAGAAGAACTTTTGCAGATTGAAGTTTTTCAAAATCTGAACCAAAGATCGAGCGACTTCGGGTAAATCTCATAACCACACTTCCAAAGTTTTGATATCTTCATGTGAAGTCATATCAAGATGGATAGGGGTGATAGAAACATACCCTTTTTCAATAGCAGAAAGATCACAAATCTGTGCATCTTGACTTTCACGCCACTCTAAACCAGGAAGACCAATCCAATAATACTCTTCTCCTCTTGGATTTCGATGCAGATGTGCACTATTTGCATAGAGCCTATATCCTGCTTTTGTCACTTTATAACCCTTAAATTCTGACTTTTTTACAGGAGGAATATTGATATTTAAAAGTTTTCGTTCACCCAGTGGAAAAGAGCCTTCAAGAATTTTTGTCGCCAATTCTCTTACCACTTCACCTGCCAATTCATACCCAAAATCAAAGATATTTTGACACTTATCTTTACACACTTGAGAAACTGCAATAGAAGGAATTCCAAACAAAACACCCTCCATAGCGCCAGCAACAGTACCGCTATAGGTGATATCTTCTCCCATATTGGAACCTCTGTTGATACCGCTAATAATCAAATCTGGTTTTTCATTTTCACTAAAATAGGAGTTTAAAGCAAGAAAGATACAATCTGTTGGAGTACCATCATCAAGCTTATAAAAATCATCATCCACTTCGATAAACCGCATTGGACGTGTTAAAGTTAAACTATGTGCACAGGCTGATTTCTCAGTTGAAGGTGCCACTACAACAACACGGGCAATAGATCTTGCCACCTCTATAAGAGTCTTTAAACCCTCACTTTCGTATCCATCATCATTTGTTATAAGTATTGTTTTTTGTTTTATCATGGGAGTATTATATAGAAAAGAATTAAAAAATCCTCCTCTATATTTTAAATATCCCTACGAATAATATGCAGGTTTTGAATGGCTTCTAAAATTTCTTAATAAGGCGTCATATTGAAGCTTAGGCACTTTATAATTTCCAACTTTTTCAAAAGCATATTTTAAACCTTCTGCTACAGCACCAACTACAAGCATCGCTATCATTGTTATAAATAAAGATACTACACTAAACAAACCCATTGAAACTTTTAATACGTTCATCATAAATCCTTCTCTTTTTTTAATATATTTGAAATCATAGCGTAAGTATATCAACAGAATGTGTACGGAATGTGTAATTATTTTAATTTTGAAAATGATTGACAGTTTACTTGACATAAACTCAAATACTTACTACAATTTGCAGATGATAAAAAATATAGATAGCGACTTTGAAAATTCGCGGGGCAAATCAATACTTTTTTTGGGTAAATTCCACTCTTTAAGCAAAGAGGAATTAGAACAATTTTTAGAACAATTTGACATTAACTATAAAGATATTTTAGCGGATGATATTCAAATGGTTGTTGAAGGTACGATCATGTCACCTCTTGAAGAAGAGATTGCATATGATGCCTATAAAAAGAAAATTCCTACATACAATACAGAGCAATTTGAGAAACTCTACGCTTCAAACTTAAACAATGACTCACTATTGATGAGCCTAAAACTCTCCAATGATCAGACAAGATTAGCCAAACTGCTACACAATATACATCTTGATGATGCACTATTTTTAAAACTCTTTCGCATGTATGATTGGGGTGAAGAGGGGTTATTTGACAATAGTGAAAACATGGAGATTTCTACACTTTTTACAAAAAGGTTTTATAAAAAAGAGCGTTTTGATCCTGCTACTTTTCACTCTCCTATCTCTATCTTTGAGATCGCGATCATTAGTGAAAATGAAGCAGTTTTAGAAGTACTTTTTTCTATGCCAAACCTTACCGTAAAACAGAGTCGTTCAGGTCAGAAACGACCCATTGATATCAAAGAAGCCTTATCAACCAATAGTTTTTTAAACCAAGATACATTTAAAAGGCTTGTGCGATTAAACAGCAGTAGTGTAGATTATTTTTTAGCACAAAATCCACTACTAACTACAGAGAGTGCAAATACACTCTATCAAAGAAGTGACGAAGAAGTCAAAACAGCCCTTGCCACCAACGACAATATCAGCGATGATATCTTCAAAGCACTACTTGAAGATGAAAAAATTGCACAAACGCTTCTTCTATACCAAAAAATTGACCTTCCTCGTTATAAACTTATCACTAAACTACACCCAAATATCGGAGAAAATGAAACGCTAAGTGATGAAGTAATACAACTTCTTATTGATGAAAATAAAGTAGAAATTATTCAAAACCTCAGCGCGAATGAAAGCGTATCTTCTACATTTTTAGAGCAAATTCATGCCTTAAATACTCCAGAATACTTTCCATATCTTGCTGCAAACAAAAACTTATCGCAAAAGCATATAACAACACTTTACGAGAAAAAAGATTTTGAGATTGACAAGTCTTTGGCTTTTAATACTTCAACACCTATGACAATTTTAGACAATTTTTATAATAGAGACAATTTTGAAATCAATAAATCTTTAGCACTGAATGAGTCGCTACCTATTGAGTATTTACAACAACTTCAACTCGATACAAGGCTAATGAATCACCTCAAAGAAAATAAGACTTTTACAGAAAATATATTAAACAACTTGGGTATTTAATACCCCATCTTTCATCTCTGTCCTTAAAAAATCCTTCATAGTGAGGATAATTTTAAGGACACTACTTAGTCATTATATTCTTTTATATACCAAATGTTTTTTGAATCTTTTGTTCAAATTCTTTATCATCTAATGTACGTCTAAGTGGAACAAATGTTTCAGCTTCTCCACCAACAGGTACAAAAATATCAGCATCTTCATCTTCTATAATATTTTTCACAGCATCTGCTATAGGTTGAGGAGATGGACCTTCATTGATTGCTTTTGCGACTATGGGAACAAAGTGGCTGACTAGTGCCTTATAAGGAGAATTTTCACTAGTTGTCTGAGCATTAGCAACCAATCCATTTTCTACAAAGTTTGTACCAAAAAGCCCTGACTGGATTGAATGTACCCTAATACCAAAAGGTAAACTCTCAAATCTCAATGAATCCACAATACCTTCAACAGCATATTTAGAAGCATTATAATGTGCTAAAAGTGGTAGTCCCATCTTCCCTAAAAATGAAGAGATATTGATAATTACACCAGATTTTTTATTTCTCATGTATGGTAGTACTTCTCTTGTAACTCTTAACACACCAAATACATTCACATCAAACTGATTAAGCATCTCTTCATCAGTTCCATCTTCTACTGTAGCTAACAACCCGTACCCTGCATTATTTACAAGGACATCTATTTGACCCTCTTTTTGAATGATAGTTTTGATTGCATCTTTTATCGTTTGTGTTTTTGTAACATCTAGGTAAATGTTATGTAAATTCCCTTGAGTGTTTTCAGCATCTTTATCTCTTGTTCCAGCATACACTATATAGCCATTCTCTGATAAAAAGGTCGCTGTAAGTTCACCCATTCCTGAGCTTGCACCTGTGATTAATACTACTTTTGACATTCTAACTCCTTTAATTTTTATACTATAAATTATAATAGACATAAAAATTATAAGCAACAATTTTTTAGCACGAAAGGGATTTTATTTTAGCAGTATCAGAATTATTTTTTTAATAAATCTTTAGGATAAACTCCGTAGGTATCAAAAAAAAGAGTACTAAAATGTCCTTGATGTTTATATCCCACTAACTTTGCAATCTCTCCAACGTTCAAAAGTTTATCTTTTAACAATAGATTTGCTTTTTCAAGACGTAGCTTTTGCACATATCCATAAATAGTAGTTTTATACACTTGTTTAAAAATCTTTTTTAACTTAGATTCATTTGTTGCACAAAGGTGTGCTAAAAGCTCTATTTTAGGTGGTGATACATAATCTGATAAGAGTATTTCTTTTGCTTTATTGGCAATATCACGCATTTCATCACTGATACTTTTATCACACATATCCAATAAAGAAAATCTATGAATCAATAACTCTATCACATTATGTTCACATTTTATACTATTCATGCCCAAATTTTGTTTTGTAATTTTATTGATTATATAAAGGCTCAAAGCATCTAATGGTTGAGAGTTTATAAGTTCTAAAGAGCTTTCAGATTGGACTTTGTTATAAAGAAAATCAATAGGTTCATTCTCTTTTTTACTAATATATCTCTTCAGAAAAAAATCTGCAATAAAAAGAATAAAAACTTCCCCGCATGCATCAATAGTGAAGTCTTGTCTTGACGACGTATAAATATCACTATGGCTATCTTGGGTAATAAACTTTTTATTTGCCAGCGTATCTGTGATGGTTACTGTACCCTTTTTCACAACTACTATCATGATAAATCTATCAAAATTTTTAAGATGACAATGTAACTCTGTTTTAGTATTAAAAAAGACAACACCATTTGAAATATCTACACGGTCACCTGAAACTTTATAACTTTCATCTGTCATATTGAAAAAAAAACTATCCATTAATAGCTACTTTTCATAGGTTATAATACTCTCTCACACGCCGCTCAAAATCTTCATCACTAAGCTCTTTTTTCATAGGAATAAATTTTTTAGCTTTATCACCTACTGTTACACGTGCTTGGTATTTATCATTTTCTATAACCTCTAAAATCTTCTTGGCTACTTCAATTGCTTCATTACCTTGATTTATTTGTTCCACAATAAGAGGAGTGAGATTTGATACAGTTTTGGCATAAGGAGAATTTTCATCAAACGTTTCAAGATTCGTTTTTAAGTTTTCTCTTGCAAATTCTGTATTAAAAAATCCAGGCATGATAGAATGTACTCGAATATTAAAATCACTTAGTTCATATCGTAAAGAGTCCGTAATCCCTTCTACAGCATATTTACTTGCATTATAAAGCGTCAATAAAGGCAATCCTATCTTTCCTAAAAAAGAAGAGATATTGATGATAATACCATCATTTTGTTCTCTCATCGTTGGGATAACAGCTTTACAAAGGCGTAAAACTCCAAATACATTGATATTAAATTGATCTTCCATCTGCTCTTCACTAACCTCTTCAACACTAGCAACTAAGCCATAACCAGCATTGTTAATAAGGATATCTATTCTTCCTATTGCATCTATATTCTTTTGAATATTCTTAAAGTCTGTAACATCAAGGAAAAATGGATGAATATTTTCAAGGTTACTTAATTTATCAGGAGTTCTACTGCCCGCGTAAACAGTAAAACCTTTTGAAGCTAAAAAAATGGCAGTAGCATATCCCATTCCTGAGCTTGCACCTGTAATAAGAACTACCTTATTCATCAAGATAACTTTTTATCACATCTAATGTATATGCTCAGCATAAAAAGGCAAGGACAAAAGAATTAATATTAAAAATACTTTTTTCATAACAACTATTATAGAAAAATATAGACTCTAAAAACTTGAGGTTAATCAATCCATCATGTTTATGAATTAAATTTAGTCTCTTAAAAATGATATAAACTTGACATAATGATAAATACTCACTACAATTTCGTTTACATATATAGGGGTATATTATGAAATTAACTGACATCTATGATGCACTTGAACACTTTACAAAGTCAAATTTACCTGTTTTTATCTGGGGACCTCCAGGAATTGGAAAGTCATCAGTTGTAAAACAGATCGCAAGTGACCACAAACTCGAATTTGTAGACTTACGACTTTCACTTCTTGATCCAACAGATTTGAAAGGAATTCCTTTTTTTGACAATGAGAATAATGAAGCCGTCTGGGCATCTCCAAACTTCTTACCAAAAGATAAAAACTCCAAAGGCATTCTGTTTTTAGATGAAATCAATACAGCCGCACCTTCAGTGCAAGCTTCTGCTTATCAACTAGTACTTGATCGAAAAGTAGGTGACTATACACTTCCTGAGGGTTGGAGTATCGTCGCAGCTGGAAATCGTGAAAATGACCGAGGCGTAACATATCGCATGCCACCTCCTTTGGCAAATCGTTTTGTACATCTAGAGATGGATGTTGATTTTGAAGATTGGAAACTTTGGGCATATAAAAGTGGTATTGACGCATCGATCATTGGGTTTTTAAACTTTGATAAAGAGAAATTATTTGACTTTGATCCAAACAAAAATGAAAAAAGTTTTCCTACACCAAGAAGTTGGGAGTATGTCAATAAAATTCTCAAATCTGGACTCAAGGAAAAACTACTTCTTGAATCAATTTCTGGTGCCATTGGGAAAGACAATAGTGTAGAATTTATGAGTTACCGAAAAGTTATGGATAAATTGCCAGATATCAAAAAAGTTGCAAGTGGTGAGATTAAAGATATTGATGAACAAGAACATAAAGTACTTTTTGCACTATGTGCAGGTCTGGTAAATCACCTTAAAGAGTTTGATAATAAAGAAGAGATAGACAATATTTTACTATTTTCTATGGATCTACCTAGTGAATTTTCAATCATGCTTGTCAAAGATATGCAAAAAAATAGCATTGGCGTGGAGCGTGTACCTTCATGGGAAAGCTGGGTACGAAAGTTTAGCTACTTACTCTCATGATAGAAGAGAAACTCCAAAAAGCCAAAGCAAAATTGATGCTAGAGCATCCCTACTTTGGCTCCATCGCAAGTGCACTCGAATTTAAAACAAACGACGACATCGAATCATTTACCAGCGATGGTAATCTTTTTGAATACAACGATGAATATTTAGAAAATTTAACCGTTTCAGAGATGGAGTTTGCACTTGCCAACTCTGCAATGCATTATGCACTCAGTCATAAAAACCGTATTAACCAAAGAGAAGATTGGCTTTGGCAATTGGCAACAGACTACTCTATCAACTCCATGCTTGTCAAAAATGATATGTTTCCACCTGAACGTATCAATCTTCAAGCACGTTTTGAAGATATGTATGCAGAAGAAATTTATGCAATTTTAGAGAGTGAAGTAGACGAAAAAGAGTACGCAGAACAAGAAGAACAATATCAAAAAAGTAAAAAAGAGCAAGTCTCAGCAAATGACAAAGAGTCCATTGATGAAGAGTTTTTAAACCAGATCAATCAAAAGATCAAAGAACAAGGGGAATTACCAAAAGATTTTAAACGACACTTTCCTGAACTTTTTGCAAACACCATCGACTGGCGTTCAGAACTACATCGATATCTTAATGTCCATGCGAAAGAGGATTATCAATTTTTCCCACCCAATAAAAAGTATATCCATCAAGGATTTGCCCTACCCTCGCTCAAAAGTGAACTTTTAAAAATTGTCGTCGCTATAGATACTTCAGGCTCCATAGACACAGATCTTTTAGCAATTTTTTTCTCCCATTTCCAATCTATCATGGAGAGTTTTAAATCCTACGAAATAGACCTCATCGAATGTGATGCAAAGATACAAGAACATCGTGTCTTTTATCCAGGAGATATGATAGAGTACAAAGCAGTTGGCGGTGGAGGAACAGACTTTCGTCCACTTTTTGAGTATGTCGATATCGAAATCCCCGATGCTAAAATCGTCATCTATTTTACAGATGGATTTGGTACATTCCCAGAATTTCGACCTTCACATGATACACTTTGGGTTATGCCACAAAAGATAGATGTACCTTTTGGTGAAGTTTTAGAAATCATAAGTTAACTCATCTTATAATCATATACTAAATTATAAGGAATATTTATGAAGAAAACTTTATCAATCGCACTTTTTACCACCGTTTCACTTTTCGCTGGCGCACACTCATCTGCTCATTGGGCTTATGGTGGAACTGAAGGTCCAGAATTTTGGGGAGAACTTTCTGAAAAATATGCAATGTGTAAACAGGGTAAAAACCAATCACCTATAAATCTTACCAGTCTTACTGAGGCAGATATGAAACCTCTAGATCTTAAATATAGAGGACTTTCACAAGATTTTATCAATAATGGACATACAGTACAAGTCAATTTTGGTGAAGGAAGTACACTTAGTATTGATGATAAAAGTTTTGACCTTAAACAGTTTCATTTTCATACACCAAGTGAAAATCATATTGATGGCAACAGCTATCCTATGGAAGCACATCTTGTACATGCAAGTAAAGAGGGTGAACTTGCAGTAATTGCAGTAATGTTTAAAGAGGGGAAAAGTAATCCATACTTTCAAAAACTTATCTCAGAGCTTCCTAAAAAAGCAAAAGATAAAAATGACTTAAAAAATGCGAAGCTTAATGCATATGATATGCTTCCAAAAGACAAAGACTATTATCGTTTTAACGGTTCACTTACAACACCACCATGTAGTGAAGGTGTACGATGGATTGTCTTAAAAACTCCTGTTGAACTATCAAAAGATGAGCTAACAGCATTTAGTGCAGTTATGGGAGAAAATAATCGTCCAATCCAACCTGTAAATGCAAGAAAAATTTTAAAATAAGACCAAGTTGCATATTACTGATATACTGTAATATGCAACAAAATGTTAAGTAACATTGAATAAACAGCCCTCCTAAAAACCTTAAGTTAAATAATTATAACATTTCATATAACTTTTTTAAGGAATTTCTATGAAAAAAATCATTTCAGTATCGTTAGCAATTGCATTTTTACTTACTGGTTGTACTTCACATCAAAAGAGTGTCCAAAAGCATGTCAAAGCAAAAGTACATGAGGCACACTGGGGTTATATTGGAGAGTACGGTCCTCAAAATTGGGGTGATATGAAAGAGTCATACAAGATGTGTAAATTGGGTAAAAACCAATCTCCTGTAAATTTGACAGGTTTTAAAGACCCATTCATGTACCCTTTAAAAATAAAATATGTAACAGGTTCAACTAGTTTTATCAATAATGGACATACAGTACAAGTCAATTTTAAAGAGGGAAGTGAACTTTACATAGATAAAAAAATCTATAAATTAAAACAATTTCATTTCCACACGCCAAGTGAAAATAAACTCTATGATAAAAGTTTTCCAATGGAAGCACATTTAGTACATGCTACTGATAATGGTGAATTAGCAGTTGTTGCAGTCATGTTTAGCGGCGGATTTAATGATAATCCATTTTTAGCAAAATTTATCTCAAAAATGCCAATGACTAAGGGTGCTAAAAGTGATTTAACAAAAGAGAACCTCAATGCCTATGATATGATGCCGGAGGATAAAAACTACTATCGATTTAATGGTTCACTCACAACTCCACCATGTAGTGAGGGTGTACTTTGGCTAGTTTTGAAAAATCCAGTACCTATCTCAGAGAACCAACTCAACGCATTTAGAAAAGTACTAGGAAACAATAACAGACCAGTTCAGCCAAAAAATGCAAGGGCATTTTTAAAGTAGGGTTAACTATTGTATGCTACACTAGCGCTTTAAAAATTTGAAATAAGGAATCTTTATGGATTTTAATAAAATTAGAGCATTTTGTAGCCCTTTTAGAATTGTGTTAGGTTTAGCACTTATTGGTTACGGTTTTTACTCGGGTAATAACTGGTTTTTCTTAGGTGTTATTCCTTTGATCGCTGGACTTACAAAGTTTTGTCCACTTTGCATCGTCTCTAAAAAATGCGACGCATAATGAATCTTTTATAGCACTACTTTAAAGTAGTGCTATAAACCCTCTAAAACCAACTTTGCCAATTTCAAAGCTTTAGTTCTGTGTGAAAATGCTTGTTTCACCTCTTTATCCAAATCCCCTAAAGTCTCTTCATATCCTTCGGGAATAAACATCGGATCATAACCAAAACCACCCTCACCTCTTGCCTGCGCAAGTACATCACCGTGCATCCATCCATGCACCGTAAATGAACCTTTTTCACTAACTATTGCCATCGCAGCAGTATAATAAGCTGGGGTTCTTTTGATACCTTTTTCTTTAAGTGTGTCAATCAACTTATAAAGATTGTCTTTGTCACTTGCACCCTCACCTGCATATCGCGCACTATAAATTCCAGGGGTATTTCCAAGAGCTGGCACAGAGATACCACTATCATCTGCTAAAACAACAAAATTTTCTTCTCTATCTTTTAATTTATCATAAATCGTTTGGGCTTTTATAAGTGCATTTTCTTGATACGTCAATCCATCTTCAACAATTTCAAAAGGTTCGATAATATCAGAGTACGCAAGCACTTCACTCTCCATGCAATACTCTTTAATTTCCTTAATTTTACCCTTATTGCCACTTGCTAAAATTATCTTCATACCCAACCTTAATGCATTTAGGACTATAATTGTCCCTTTATTAAATACTATTATAACATATAAGGGGTTTTGGGATGATAAAAACTGTTCTTCCATTGAGTCTTATCGTAGCACTACGATTTTTAGGACTTTTCATCGTACTTCCGGTACTTTCAGCTTATGCACTTTCACTAGATGGATCTAATGCATTTTTAGTAGGAATTGTTGTGGGTGGTTATGCATTGACACAGACAATTTTTCAGGTACCTTTTGGTCTGATGAGTGATAAACTCGGCCGTAAGAAAACACTCCTTTTTGGTTTGATTATTTTCATTATCGGATCAATCATTGCAGCGCTAAGTGACAATATCTATATGCTCATGTTTGGACGATTTTTACAAGGTGCTGGAGCTATCGGATCCGTAGTAACTGCTATGATAAGTGATCTTGTAAAAGAAGAGTCACGTGCACATGCTATGGCAATCATGGGTGGTACAATTGCGATGAGTTTTGCTGTGGCTATGGTTGTTGGCCCACTTGTTGGTGGTTATTATGGAGTTGATAAGCTATTTTGGATTACTGCATTTTTAGCGACTGCTGCTATCTTGATACTTTTTACAAGTGTTCCTACACCTCCAAAAATCATACATACTTACTCAGAAGAAGAGAGTAAAATGAAACATGTGTTTAAAGATGAGAGTCTTAAACGTATGTATATCACGTTTTTATTTCACAGTTCTATCATGACAATGGCATTTTTAATCATTCCTATCATTATGACAGGTTCAACTGAAGATGGTGGTTTTGGATGGGATGTAAAAGAACTTTGGAAAGTTTATATTCCTGCAATGATATTAGGTCTTATCGCAATGGGACCAGCTGCAGTATTTGGTGAAAAGTATGATAAAGGAAAAGAGATCTTTATGATCTCAATTGCAAGTATCGCACTTGGATTTTTATTGATGGGATTTGCTACCAATGCCATACTATTTATCATAGGTGTCTGTCTCTTTTTTATCGGCTTTAACATGTTTGAACCTTTGCTTCAATCTTTTGTCTCTAAATTTGCAAAAGTACACCAAAAAGGTGCTGCGCTTGGTGTAGCAAACTCATTTGCCTATTTTGGAGCATTTGTAGGTGGTGTTTTAGGTGGTTGGTTACTTCATAGTTTTTCACGTGGTACTTTAGCACTTATGGTTCTTGGACTTTGTCTTGTTTGGTTCTGGTGGATTTCCAAGCTTAGAAATCCAGGTCATAGAGGTAATGTTTACATGGAGTTTGACAGATACTCTAGAGAAAAAGTCCTAACTATGGGTGAAAACATGGAAGGAATTCTTGAACATTATTCAAATGAAACAGAAGGTATCATCGTCGTAAAATATGACAAAGATATCGCAAATGAAGATGACATAAGAGCGTATTTAGTCAAATAACTCTTGGTCTATTTCACGCTCTTTAGCATTTCACTTCTGGCAGCAACACTGCTGCCTGGAGGAAGTGAAGCACTCTTACTTTATAATCTCTCTTTGGGATATGATCCTATTTTACTGATACTCTTTGCAACCATTGGAAATACACTCGGCTCTATCATTAACTACTTTTTAGGCTATAAAGGTATTAATTTTTTGATAGACAAAGGTTATGCAAAATCAAAACAACTTCAAAAGGCAACCCAAACATTTCAAAAATATGGCGCTTTTTCGTTACTCCTGTCATGGATGCCAATCATAGGAGATCCTATTACATTTGTTGCCGGTATTTTAAAATATGATATTAAGAAATTTATAGCTGTCGTTTTTATTGCAAAAGGGGTGCGATATAGTGTCGTAAGTTTACTAATCACTTAGTTTTCAAAATATAACTTTATGATAAAAATATCTCCATCTACCTCAACTGTTTTTTTGATTTTTAACTCTTCACATAACTTTTGCACGATATGAAGCCCTATGCCCAATCCTCTCTCACCCTCTTTATAAAAACGCTCAAAGATCTTTTTAGGCTCTTTGACTCCATAGCTACTATTTGAAATCGTTACTTGCTGATTTTCTACCTTGATAGAGATGAAGCCTGCACTGGTATTGTATCTACATGCATTGCTGAGGAGATTGTAGACAATTCTACTTAGAGAATTTTTATCACTTAAAACTGTAAAATCTTTGATCTCTACTTCCCATGAAAGATAATCATATGAAGCTTTAAAAAAATCAACCTGCTCTTGTATGATAGTTTTTATAGAAAGAGATTGGCTTTGCAGGTTGCTCTCTTGTAGATAATCATCAAGGTTTTTATGTAGCATAGAGATCGTTTTGGCACTATGTTTAATACTTTGAACCTCTTCATTTTTACCATCCATCATTTTAAGGTTGATAAGAATTGACGTAATAGGTGTATTAAGATCATGAATAATATCTTTAATAAACTCTTCCAAAAGTTTCAAAGCATCACGCATTGGTGTCAATGCATAAAAAGAGAAAAATAGAGAGATCAAAATCGCAGCCAAAGAGAAAAAGAGAAACTGCATCACAATGTTTTCACGTATCTTAGAGAGCATCAATTCAAATGCACTTCTTGGATAAAAAACTTGTAAAAGATCCTCTAAATTTTCACCCATAGGTACCAAAATAAAAAGAAGCATTTCATCCATATACAGTTCATACAATTTACTCGTTTTCTGTTTTGGAAGGATATCAATCTCAAAACGATCATCATCAAAAAAGAAACTATAATTTTTCATCTCCAAAAAAAGTTGTTCTTTAAGATGTTTCTCTTCTAGTTTGTAGTAATTGAAAAAAATAAAAGCTAAAAAAAGTTCCATAACAACAAAAAATAGTAAAAAGCTCTTGATAAGAGATTCATTTTGAGAAAGTTTAAATTTTATAACCAACTCCTCTGACACTTTTGATTTCAACTTTTAGATTTTTTTTAAGCTTTGCAATATTAACACGTAGAGCAAGATCCGTCGGTTTTTCTAAAAGTAGTAAAAGTTCATCCTTTACTACAGGATTAGGATGATTTTGCATCAACGAAATCAGCAAACTCTTTTGTACTTCACCAAGTTTTAATAATTCACCATTTTGATACACTTCTCTCACAGCGACATCTACTTCCAAATCTCCTAAAACAAGTCGCTCTTTAAGTTGTGCTGTCTTGGCTTTGATACGCACCAATAACTCTTCAGGATCAAAAGGCTTTTTAACATAATCATCTGCTCCTGCAATAAACCCTTTTGTCACCGACTTTACATCTTGAAGCGCACTGATGATAATTGTTGGTGTAAAATCTTCTGCTTCACGTAAAGCTGTCAAAAGATCTATACCATTGAGCAGTGGTACGTTGATGTCAAAAAGATAGATATCATAACGACTCACATAGCTTAAATCTATCGCCTCTTCTCCATTTTTTGCCCAATCAATCTCCATATTCTCTTGAGAAAGGTATTTGATCAATGTTTTTGATAATACAGGGTCATCTTCTAATAATAGTATTTTAATCAAAATGAACTCCAAATTTTAGTGAAAATGTATGATCAAATGACAAATCATCTAATCCATAGGCATAATTAAATGTCGTAAAATAACGCTTGGAAAATGAGTAGCTATGAAACCATGAAAGTGCTGTGTAGTTATCATTCCCAGAATATGCAGATTGACTATAATCATAAGATAATGCACTATAATATTTACTATTAAATGCATACCCTCCTCCTATAGAAAATGTAAAAAAATTCTCATAATCCACTTCTCTACTATCACCACTTACTGTATACCCACCGTAAACAAAGATATCTCTTTTCTCATCGATAAAATAATCTAAACTGAGGGAAGCATAATAATCATTTTCACCTGTACCGATATCATCACTCACTGAAAGCTTACTTCCTAAAGTAACAAATGTATGAAAATTCTCATTTTTAATACGATATCCACCACTAAGATATAGATCTCCAATACCAGTATAAGAATCTTGATAACTCTCATAATAGCTATAGTTTGAAAGCGTAAAAGTAAAATCATCAAAACTATATGAAGTAAAAAGATTTAAAGAGGAAGTTTTATCAGATAAAGTATCAAAACTGATATCTGTACCAATCTTAAAAATCAACTCTCCAGTTTTTTTCTCATCCAAGGCACATCCATCTTCACCCACTAACTGATCAAATGGAGTATCAGGACATCGATCTTGTGCATCTTCAACACCATCAATATCATAATCTTGAAATGCAAAAACAGTCCCTGAAAGTAATATTAAAATAACAGCTATTTTCTTCATCAGGTACTCACTTTACCTTTTATGTGGTAAACGATCTTTATACGGTTTCTGAACAGTTGGGAGCTTTGGATTTTTGTAGGGTTGATTTGTCTGATGATCAAAATTTGGAGTCATTTTTTGCTCTGGTTTTGGTGCTTTTTTATTTGGAGCTTGTGAAAGTTGCTTAGAAGACTTACTACGAAATGATTTACGAAGCTCTGCCATAGCAGCTACTCTTGAAGAGTGGTTTGCACTACGAAGTTTCAGTTTCAGACTGTTCATAAGTACTCTTTTTTCAGATGGTTGTGCACTTTTTATCTGTGTTATAAGATCACTTACCTCATCAGAAATAAGATAAATAGGAAGCAAAACAGATATACCGATAATAAATGCAATTTTTTGTATCAAACACCAATCCTTAATTTTAATCAATAAATTATACCATAACCATAAAGCAGTGATACAACGATCACTACTTTATAACATATAGCTATCTTATTCCTCCGTACCCTCTGTTATTTCAGTTTCATCCTCAATCATACTTGCCAACACGGTTTCAAAAGCATTCAGATGTCTTTGACTCCCATTTAACAGACGTGTATAGATAAGCTCAAGATCTTCAGGAACACCTGCTTCTATTGATTCATTGAGATCTGCAATATCACTCTCTTCAATAGCGATACCCACTTCTAACGCATCTGTTTCAGATAAAGCCCCTTTTTCTAAAAACCCATCATATGCAGTTTGTAATTCACTATCATTAAAAACACCCACTTGGGAATAAGTCTCAGGTAAAATCAATTCATATCTCTCTATCAAGAGATTTATAAGCCTCATATGTTTTGACTCTGCTTTTGCAATATTTCTAAAGATTCTTGTTCCCCAAGTCTCATACATATTTACATATATATCATGGGCTAACTTCTCCTCTTCTGCCATATAAAGTATCTGTTCTGATTGTACGTCTGTCAACTCTGAAATATTGATATCATCTAAATTGATATGCGTATGATGTTTCGAGCTATTAAGATCTCCATGTACTTTTCCATGTCGTTTAGGTCCAATTTTATGATGTCCACCAAGTCTTCCAAACATTTTCTCTTCAAAAAAGGCAACACTTTTATTGCTATCTGCATACTCTGCAATCAACGCATCAATAGTCTCTTGAAGTGCTGTAAAATCATCTTCTGTTAACTCTGATGGAGTGGTATTATGATCCACACAATATTTATAAACTGCATCTGATATAGCTGCTATCGCGCTGCTAGAACCTGGTGTGTGTGAATGGATGATAGCATCGCTGAGTCCAAAATTTCTATTTAGTAATGATCGTGTTTGTGTATTTGAAGCAACTGTTGTTGCCATTGTGATTACTGAACCACTATCGGCTTGCATAGAGAAACCAAGCATTGACTCATCTTCATCAATCACACCACTTCTATCGATATCTACATATCCACCATCTGCTGTAATTGGATAAGATGGTACTGAATCAAAACGATATATTCCTTTACCAATAAATGTCGCTTGTTCACCATCTGTATCCAAAACCAATGCACCGTGAACAGGTCCTCTCTCTACCGTAATATCTGTACTGTCCATAGCAATTGAATCACTTGCTGTATCAGTACTACCTCCACAACCTACTAAAAGCAATGCTGCAACTGATGAAATCATAAGATAATTTTTTAACATGATATTTTCCTTCAAAGATTTTTTTAAAGTCATTTAAACTTTAATGACGATGAAAGTATAAAATATTTTTGTTACTTGTATGTTACTTTAAAATTTTAAGTATTTTTTTCTTTTTTTTCAAAACAACATCTTGTAATTTTTGATTACACTCCTGCATATGATAGCTACTTCTATGAGTCATACTTTGATTTGCCACATTGTGTTGTCTCTCTTTGACAAATTTTGTCCTCTGGCTTTTACTCATTAATTTTACTCTTTTTTGAACCTCCTGCCTAAAAGCCTCTTTATCCTCAACAGAGATCTGCGTTCGCATACTATTAAGCTCTTCTAAACTCATTTGAGAAAAGTCTGTAGCATAGGCATTAAATATGATACCAATATATATAATAGATAATTTTTTTATCATGAAGATTTCCTTTATATGATTAATAATATAAAGGAAATTTGTTAGTTATATGTTACTTGACATAGTGACAGTAGAGATATAAAGAGTTTTTCTAACTCTTTATATTATTGAAATGTTTGGCAGTTGCTTAGTTTTCCACCTTGAAGACCATGCTTAAACCATGTCATTCTCTGCTTTGAACTTCCGTGTGTAAACGCATCTGGTTGCACATAACCTGTAGCTTGTTTTTGTAATCTATCATCACCAATAGAGTTTGCAGCATTAAATGCTTCATCGATATCACCAGGCTCTAACATGCCAAATAGTTTATGTGCATGGTTTGCCCAAATCCCTGCATAACAATCTGCTTGTAGTTCAACCTTTACTTGAAGTTTATTTGAACCTGTTTTACCATAAGAGTGTTTTGCTCTCTCAACCTCTTGAAGTGTCCCTTGAAGATTTTGAATATGATGTCCTACTTCATGCGCTAAGATATAAGCCTCAGCAAAATCTCCTGAAGCACCAAATTTTTGTTGGAGTTCATCATAAAAACCAAGATCGATATAAATTGTCTGATCTGCTGGACAGTAAAAAGGCCCTACTTGTGAATTTGCACGACCACATCCACTAGTCGTCTCTCCACGGTAAAGTACCATCTTTGGCTCTTTATATTTATACCCTGCTTGAGCAAAAACTTTACCCCATACTACTTCAGTATCAGCAAGTACTGTAGCAACAAAAGCTGCTGTTTCATCATCTGCTTTTTGATCTTTTACCGCAGTAAAACTTGAACTTTGTCCTACTAAAGAGAGTGGATTAAAACCACTCATATAAGCAACCGCACCAAGTCCAACAACTGCCAAGCCAAGCTTACTTTTTAACAATGGCTTAATAATTGGAAATATAAAAAATAGTGTTTGCAAAGAAGGCATCTGAAAACCTCCACCGCCACCACTTGCATTTCGTCTATCATCTACATTTTGACTCTGTCTTCTATTTTTCCATTTCATTATTTTTACCTCATAAATTTATAGTTGTATTTACTTTATCAAAGATTGGTTAAAAATGAGTATAAGTAAAAATTTAGGAAAACTCTTTTAGCTGTTCTTCATACTTTGCCAATACCTCATCCAAAGTCTCACTAGCAACTTCGAGTCTCTCAAACAGAGCATCTATCTCATTTGTCATCTTAGAAACATTTTGAGAGTGTTCTATAATTGCTGAATTATCCCCAGCATTTGAAGCTATTTGCAACTTTTCATTTTCCTCATCTACCTGTGCTTCAAGCTCCATGATCTGTTCTTCACAAAAACTAACTTCTTTTTTATAAGGTGCACTCTCTTTACTTCGTGATTGAATCAGCTCAGCACGGATTTTTTTCTGCTCTTTTTGGTTTATTTTTGGTTTCTCTTTTTTGATAGGCTCTGCTTCACCCTCCTCTTCCCAACCAATTTGTTCCAAAAAGTCATCATAATTTCCTTCAAAATAAGTCGCTCCACCTTGATGAAAAATCACAAGTGCATCAGCAAGCCGTCGTAAAAGCATTTCGGAGTGCGTGACCATGATCGTAGCACCTTTAAAAGACTCTATCGCATCACAAAGCGCATCGATAGATTGCATGTCAAGGTGATTTGTTGGCTCATCTAGCAGAAGTAAATTTGCAGGCGTGGCGATAATTTTTCCAAGCATCACACGGCTTCGCTCTCCACCAGAGAGTATTTCTATCTTTTTATCCGCTAACTCACCTGAAAACATCATAGTGCCACAAATGGATCGTATTTGAGATATGCTCATGCTTTTAACAACAGAGTTGATCTCTTCAGTGATACTGCTTTTGACATTAAGTCTTTCGATATTTGTCTGTCCAAAATGCGCTAAAGCAGTAGAAGGATGCAAAGAAATTTCCCCCTGCTGATGTGGCAACTCACGTGCGATATAGTTTAAAAGTGTTGATTTACCTTTACCATTTTTACCAATGATTCCAAGGCACTCCCCTTTTTCTAAAGTAAAAGAGATGTTATTAAAAAGGATATTTTCAGGTGTGTAACCAAAACTCAAATCTTTCACATCGAGTAAAATTTTTGCAGGGGTATCTTTGAAGTTGAAG